>SFMJ01000195.1 GCA_004553095.1 Bacteroidales bacterium | reverse complement strand
AGAAATCCCATGATGCAAAAGCTTGCAGCAAGAGCATTTCCAAGCCATTCTTCACTGTGGCTCCGCGCTCTTTTCCCTTCTTCATGAAGAGGGTTTCATCGGGATTGTAGATGAGGTCGTAGAGTAGTGTATGGGTATCCATCGCCTCGTAAGGCAGTGGAGGGCACTCATCTACATGAGGATACATACCTACAGGCGTACAATTCACGATGACATTGTATTCCTTGATGACCTCAGGTGTGATTTTATCGTACTGGATAGTACCTGGACGTTCGTATCGACTCACGAAGACAGTCTCCAGTCCGAGCGATTTCAAGCCGTAGTTGATGGCTTTGGATGCACCGCCCGTACCGAGAATCAATGCCTTCTTGTGGAAAGACTCGATGAAAGGTTCGATGCTCTGGGTGAAACCGATGACATCACTGTTGTATCCCTTGAGGATAGTCTCGTCGCCTTTATGCTCCACTTTCACCACGTTGACAGCTCCAATGGCATTTGCCTCGGGGCTAACCTGATCAAGATAACTGATTACCTTCTCCTTGTAAGGGATGGTTACATTGAGGCCTTTTAACTCCGGATTAGAGTCGAGAATCTCGGTGAGATCCTCGATGGATGGAATCTCGAAGTTGATATATTGGGCATCGATGCCCTCGTTCTCAAACTTCTCGTTGAAGTAGCCTTTTGAGAACGAATGTCCTAGGGGATAACCTATGAGTCCATACTTGTCCATAATATCTTTGTTTTATTTTGTTGCGAAATAAAGGGTGCAGATGCCGAAGGTGAGTCGCTTGAACTCTGCCTTTGCGAATCCTGCCTTTTTGAATACCTCCATCATGACCTCGCCCTGAGGGAATGCCTCGATAGTCTTGGTGAGGTAGCTGTAGGCACTCTGGTCTTTCGATATCAGCTTGCCGTAGATAGGCAATACGGTATGCGAATAGATGTGGAACAGCTGCTTCATCGGGAAGCTGACTGGAGTGGTGAGTTCCACGATGCAGAGATGTCCTCCCTTCTTCAGTACTCGGCACATTTCGCGCAGTCCCTGGTCCAGGTTCTGGAAGTTGCGGATGCCGAAGGCGGCTGTTACCGCATCAAAGGTGTTGTCTTCGTACGAGAGGTTGAGGCAGTCTTCCTTGTCGAAGCGGATTACCTGGTCCAGTCCCAGGTGCTTCACTTTCTGTCTTCCTATCTCCATCATCCCCTGCGAGATATCTGCTCCCACGAGCTTGTCGGGATGCAGCATCTGTGCGGATAGAATGGCGAAGTCGCCGGTGCCTGTGGCGATGTCGAGCATTTTCTTTGGAGAGAAGGGCGCAAGCCGCTTGATTGCCTTCTTGCGCCATCCCTTATCGATATCCCACGAGAGGCGGTGGTTCAGGGTGTCGTAGGTAGGGGCGATGTTATCAAACATCTCCTCTACCAACTTTCCCTTTTCTCCTGTGCCCTCGTAGGGCTTAATCTGTTCTTGTTTATACATTATTTATATATTACTTACTTTTGTCGAGCAATATACCTTATTTATATATTACTTGTGTGCAGCAAGCCACTCGCTTACGTTCTTCTCGATGCGGGCGGCGATGTCGCCTTCCTCAGCAGCCTTGTCGAACTTCTCGCCTGTGATGTGCTCGTACAGCTCGATGTAGCGGTCGGATACGCTCTCTGCATACTCGTCGGTAATCTCTGGCATAGTCTGACCAGGCTGGTTCATGAAGTTGTGCTCAATGAGCCACTGGCGAACGAATTCCTTAGAAAGCTGGCGCTGTGGCTCACCCTTCTCGAACTTCTCCTCGTAGCCGTCTGCGTAGAAGTAGCGGCTAGAGTCTGGAGTATGGATCTCGTCGATGAGATAAACCTTGCCGTCGCGCTTGCCGAACTCATACTTTGTATCAACGAGGATCAATCCCTGCTTGGCAGCGATTTCCTGGCCACGGGCGAAGATGCGGCGTGTATAGTCCTCCATTACAGCGTAATCCTCTGCACTAACAATGCCCTGGGCGATGATCTCTTCCTTAGAGATGTTCATGTCGTGACCCTCGTCAGCCTTTGTAGTAGGGGTGATGATAGGCTCTGGGAAACGCTGGTTCTCGCGCATACCGTCTGGCAACTTCACACCGCAAATCTCGCGGCAGCCCTTCTGATACTCGCGCCATGCACTACCGGTGAGGATAGAACGGATGATCATCTCCACGCGGAAACCTTCGCACTTCAAACCTAC
>SFMJ01000039.1 GCA_004553095.1 Bacteroidales bacterium | reverse complement strand
TTTTGAGAATTTAGGGAGTCCGCTATTCATCTTACGTCTGCCACTTTTCACCTCGATGGCAAGAGTGACATCATCAGACACCACGATGAAATCCACTTCATCATTTCGTTCGCGCCAATAATAGACCTTGTATTCCAACTCCTCAGCCATACTTACAAGATATGCTCCGACAGCACTCTCCACCCATCTGCCCCATGCCTCGGGATCCTGCCTGTCTTGAATGAAGGTGTGACCCTTGTATGTGGTCAAGAGTGCGTTGTTGAAAACCTGAAATTTGGGGATGGAGTTATATTTGCGCGAATCATTATTGGCATATTTCTGAAGTCCACATAGTAAAGCACATTGACTTAACAGATCGATGTAATCTGCTATTGTTGTGACATTACCGGCATCCTGCAGCTGTCCGACCATCTTTGTTAACGATAAGAGTTCGCCGGAATAGCCGCAACCTAATTCGAAGGTGCGTTTCATCAGAATAGGCTTGTAGATATTGGAAGTCATGATAACATCCTTCTCTATGGATGGCGCTATCAGCGAATCTCTTACATATTTCTTCCAGCGCTTCTCATCGCCAATCATCATAGCCGGACCGGGGTATCCACCAAAATAAATATACTGATCAAGAGTATATCCAAACGCGTCACGCATTTCTGCATAACTCCAGTGAGTGATACGAATAAGCTCAAATCTGCCGGCCAGTGATTCCGTCAGACCCTTCTTGATAAGCAATCTGGAACTACCCAATAAAACGACCTTCAGTTTTCTGCCTTCGCGACTGTCCCTATCCCATTCGGCCTTCACAGCCTCACTCCAGTTGTCGATCTTCTGTACTTCGTCTATAACAAGCAAGTACTCCTTATTATGATGCAACTGCATGGTCACACGTACAGATTCCCATATTCTTCTAATCCAGTCAGTATCTTTGGGGTCTATTCCATCGGCATTCTCAAATGTATAGGGTATGGTAACGTCATTCAGCACTTGACCTACAAGCGTTGACTTTCCCACCTGTCTCGGCCCCGCAAGAATTTGTATGAACTTACGAGGCTCGTAGATTCTCTCTCGGAGTATATTATATTGTGCCCTAATGTATTCCGCCATAATAATATTATCTTATATTGTTAGAAAGTAACTTACAAAATGTTCAATTCTCTCTTACGAAATGTTCAATTCTTGTCGCAAAGATACACTATTTCAGCGATATATGCAAACTGAATTGTAAAAAAAGCAGGGGCGTATCTTCCGGATACGCCCCTATTATGGTTGGGTTGGTTTTTCTCTTTGGGTTGTTGCCCTTCAGCAGATTATTTGAAACGACGGTTGCCTTCGAGCACGGGCTTGCCATCGTTGGCAACGATCTTCTTGTCCATGCCACGCTTGAAGATGCGGTATGCGATCGGAGCTGCACAATAGAGCGAGCAGAATGTACCGACTACTACACCGAAGATCATAGCGAATGTGAACGAACGGATGGTGTCACCACCAAGGAAGAAGATACAGAGCAACACGAGCAGTGTCGAGAACGATGTCATGATCGTACGGCTCAAAGTAGTGTTGAGTGCCTTATTGAAAGTCAACAGACGATCCTCCTTCGGATATTCCTTGATCATCTCACGCACACGGTCGAACACAACCACGGTATCGTTGATCTGATAACCGATGATGGTCAGCACGGCGGCGATAAATGACTGGTCGACCTCCATAGAGAAGGGCAAGAAGCCCCAGCAGAGTGAGTAGAAACCGATGATCAGGAATGAAGTGAGAGCCACAGCGCAGAGTGCACCTACAGAGAAGGCAACGTTGCGGAAGCGGAGCAAGATGTAGAGGAACATACAGATCAATGCGATGCCCACAGCCCAATATGCGTCACGCTTCATATCGTCAGCCACTGAAGGACCTACCTTCTGAATCGAGAGGATACCACGGCTTTCGTCGGCGATCGTAAAGGCAGTCTTATCCATCACCTTGCCACCGACGGTAAGTTCGCTCTTCAAGCCCTCATAGAGGAGGTCGGTGATTTCATTTTCTACACCTTCAGTTTCGTCAGTGATCTTATAGTTGGTAGAGATACGGAGCTTTGAGGGATTGTCGATGGTGATCACCTGCACAGATACGGTCTTATCGTTAGCCTTCGATTGAAGAAGGTTGGTAAGATTGGTTTGCACAGCCTCACGGTCGACATCCTTCTCGAATTGCACCACATAGTTGCGACCACCCGAGAAGTCGATACCCTGGTTCATGCCGCGGAACACGAGCGAAGCCACACCGATCACGATCAGTGCACCCCATACGATATAAGCGGTCTTGGCTTGACCCATGAAGTTGACCTTGGGGTTGGTCAGGAAGTTGCGGCTCATGGCAGTGGCGAAAGTCATGCCGGCGTTGCGACCATTCTTGGTGAGGAGGTCGAATGCTACGCGAGTCACGAACACTGCGGTGAAGAATGAGCAGACGATACCGATGATCAGCGTAGTGGCAAAACCCTTGATGGGGCCTGAACCGAAGGTGAGCAGGATCACACCGGTGATGACAGAAGTCAAGTTGGAGTCGAAGATCGCGGAGAATGCGTTGCTATAACCTTCGGCGATGGCTTGACGCAACTTCTTGCCATTCTTGAGTTCCTCCTTGGTGCGCTCGAAGATAAGCACGTTGGCATCGACAGCCATACCGAGAGCCAGCACGATACCGGCGATACCCGAGAGGGTAAGCACAGCCTGGAATGAAGCCAAGATACCAAGAGTGAAGAAGAGGTTGAGGATCAAACCGCAGTTTGCCACCAAGCCGGGCACCCATCCATAGTAAGCGATCATCAAGATCATCAAGAGGATGATAGCCACGATGAATGAAACGAAGCCCATCTGGATGGCCTCGGCGCCAAGGCTCGGGCCGATCACGTTGTTGCTCACCACGTCTACGCGTGCCGACATCTTACCCGACTTGAGCACGTTGGCGAGGTCGTTGGCCTCTTCGGGAGTGAAGTTACCGGTGATCTGTGAGCTTCCGCCGGTGATCTCATTATTTACGTTAGGGAATGAATAGACATTATTGTCAAGCACGATGGCGATGGCGCGGCCGATGTTGTTGCGAGTGATAGTAGCCCACTCCTGTGCACCGCGGTTGGTCATCTTCATGTTGACCATGTTACCCTGCATATTGTCATATTCAGAAGAGGCGGAAGTCACGGCATCGCCCTCGAGAGCAGCGTCGCCCTTAAGGGCTACGAGTTCCCAATAAGCATCCTTGATATCCTCGCCGTTAGCCTTCTTCATGACGTTGCCCTTGGCATCGGTGCGGGGGAACTCGGCAGGCTTAACACTCCATACCAATGAGAGGTCGGAGGGGAGAAGTTTCTTCGCCAAGTCGCTGTGCATCACAGAGTCCACGAGCATCTTGTTCGACGGAGTCACCATGCCGACCACAGGGCTGCCACTGCGTTGAGCACCACCCAGGAGAGCGATCACGTTGAGGTGATTTACGCTATCTTGTGCTGCATACTGAGTGGCGAAATTCTGGAGGTCGCCGGCGATCTCATTATAGTTATAAACTTCGAAAAACTCCAGGTTGGCGCTCGACTTGAGAAGGTCAGTGACACGCTCAGGCTCCTTGACACCGGGGAGTTCCAACAAGATTTGACCCTTCTTGTCTTGGAGCTTCTGGATGTTGGGAGCCACAACGCCAAATTGGTCGATACGAGTGCGGAAGATGTTGAAGGCAGCATCGACTTGGCTGTCGACTTGCTTATTGAGGGCAGCGATTACCTCATCGTTGGAGGCGTTGCTCTTGAGCTGACCCATGAACTCGCCTTCACGCACGAAGAGACCTGACATCACTCCCGGCTGGATCTGTGCTCCCACCTTTGAGATGAAGTCGGCATCGCTGGTCTTGGCGCCTGCATCTTGTGCCTTCTTGATGGCGGCATTGATCTGCGCGAGTTGCTGCTCGCCCGATGCATACTGGCGAAGCATGTCCGGCACTGACACCTCAAGCACGACGTTCATACCACCCTTGAGGTCGAGGCCCAGACCTACTTCCATCTTGCGCACCTGGTTGTAGGTGTAACCTAAGTAAACTTTCTCTTTGTCGATCGAATCGTTGAATTGCTTCAAACTCTGTTTGTAAGCGTCGTTGGTCTCATCTGTGGTCTTCGACATCTTCGCTGCGTACGCTTTTGCCTCGTTCTCATAGTGACGTGTCACAAACGAGAATGAAATGTAAAAACCGCATATCAAAACCAGCAGACCGGCAATGACGCTGATAAACCCTTTGTTCTGCATTTGTTTTGTTATTATTTTTTAATTATTAATTTTTTTGCACCAAAAATCACCACCCTGTAAGGCGGTAATTAGTTTAAGTTTGCAAATATACCTCTTTTTTTTGATGTTTTTGTTATAGATGATTATAAAATTTGCATTTTGTGGCGATTTTGTCGATTATTTTGCTTATTTTTGGTGTCGCATTGCGAGTTCTGACTCTTTTTTGTCTCCTTTTTATGTATTTAGGGGGTGGAACTGAGTCGATTTGCTCTTCTTCTATTTTTTTTGAATGATGAGGAATTATCATAATTTTTATACAGCATTTCTGATCTCTCTCCTGATAGTGTCAATGTGGTCGTGTGCCAACATGGGTATGCCTTCGGGCGGTCCGATCGATGAGGATCCCCCGCGAGTGGTGTCATGCAGTCCCCCCTCCGGCTCGGTCGGAGTGAAGGATCCGAAGATGACCATCACCTTCAATGAGCTGATCAACGTCAAGGATGCTTTCTCCAAGGTGGTGGTGTCGCCTGCCAATGTGGCGATACCTCGTGTCTCTTCCTTGGGCAGGAGGGTAAAGATTGAATTTGATTCCCTGGCTCCCAACACCACCTACACCGTCGACTTCGCCGACGCCATCGAAGATAATAATGAGGCTAACGCCCTGCAAGGATATGCCTATACCTTCTCCACCGGCGAGAGCATCGACACGCTTCGCATCTCGGGGCGCGTGCTCGGGGCACGTAATCTCGAGCCGCAACAGAGCATGCTTGTCGGCGTCCACTCCAACCTCAGCGACACCGCATTCTCCACTCTGCGCCTCCTGCGAGTTGCCAAGACCGACGACCGCGGCGAATTTACCATCCGCGGCCTCGCCCCCGGCAAGTATCATATCTTCGCCCTCAGCGACAATGACAACGACTATCGATACTCTTCGCCCGAGGAGGATATGGCTTTCTATGACTTGGAGATCGAACCGACTTCCGAGCAGACCATCGCCATCGACACCATCTACGACATCAAGGCCGGAACCATCGATACCATCATCCGCCGTCCTCGCACTCGCTTCCTCCCCAATGATATCTTGCTGAGATCGTTCAATTCGGAGATTCGTCAGCAGTATATGACCAAGTATGAGCGACTTGACTCTACACGTGTCTTCCTGAAATTCAATACACGCGCTGACTCTCTCCCCGATATTCAAGTGGAGGGACGCCCCGATATTACTTCTCTCGGACGCCTCGAAGCCTCGGAGCGTCTCGACTCCTTGGTGTGGTGGCTCTCTCCCGACCTGGTCAAGACCGATTCGCTGCGTCTGCATGTCACCTATACCCGCACCGACCAGAATCTCGTGGCAAGCGTAGTAACCGACACTCTCGACTTCAACACCGTCAAGCCCAAGCCTGTCAAGCAGAAGAAGTCGGGCAAGGATAAGAAGGTGCAAGTGTCGGTGGCAGACTCCTTGGCGAAGATCACCACTAAGTTCGAGTTGAAGCAATCGGGATCGGCAGATGTCAATATGCCCTTGACTCTGACCATCCCCACCCCCTTGGCGCGACTTGACACCACAGCCGCCCGACTCTATGTCAAGGTCGACACCAACTACGTTCGTGCCCCGCAGCGATTGAGATTCTTCTCCCCCGACCCGCTGCAACCACGCACATATAATATAGACTATCCTTGGGATTATGGCGCTGAATATCGTCTTGAGATCGACACCCTCGCCGGCGTTGACATCTATGACAAGGCGACTCGACCCTTCAAGCAGGACTTTAAGACCAAGAGCGAGGGTGACTACTGCTCGCTCCTCTTCCACCTCACCGGATTGGATGGCACACCCTCCTTCGTCGAACTCCTCAGCAAGTCGGACGCTGTGGTGCGCACCGAGATTGTGGAGAATGGCGATGCCTACTTCCCCTTCCTTACGCCGGGACAATATTATGCTCGCGTGGTGCTCGACCTCAACGACAATGGCGAATATGACACCGGCAATTACCTCCTTGGGCTCCAGCCCGAATTGGCATACTATTACCCCAAGGCGATCAATGTAAAGAAGAATTGGGATAAGGAGGAGAATTGGGCGGTATTCGACATGGCAGTCGATCAGATGAAGCCCAAGGCCCTCCTGAAGAACAAGCCCAAAGAGAACAAGAATGCCTCACGCCTTAAGAACAAGAACAAGAAAGGCGAGAGCGGCGAAGAGGGAGAAGAAGATGAAGAAGAGATCTTCGATCCGACGCGCAATCCCTTCGACCCCAACGACAAAGGTAATCGCCAACATGGCATCAGATACTAAGGAACGCGCTCTAAAGGAACCTAAGGACGCGCTCTAAGGTTGGCATTAACTACTATAAAAATAGGGCGTCTCGCGAAGAGACGCCCTCTTTTATTTAGGAATTAACGGAGATTATTTACGGCACTTAGCGGCGATAAACTCACGGTTCATGCGAGCGATGTTCGCCATCTTGATGTTCTTGGGGCACTCAGCGGCGCAAGCACCGGTGTTGGTGCAGTTGCCGAAGCCGAGTTCATCCATCTTAGCCACCATGGCGAGAGCGCGGCGATCACGTTCCACAGCGCCCTGGGGCAGACGAGAGAGCTGGTTGATCTTAGCCGAAACGAAGAGCATAGCCGAGCCATTCTTACAAGCAGCCACACAAGCGCCACAGCCGATGCAACTTGCAGAGTCCATAGCCTCGTCAGCCTGCACCTTAGAGATAGGAATGCTGTTGGCATCCTGAGCGCCGCCGCAGTTGAACGACACATAGCCGCCTGCCTGCTGGATCTTATCGAATGCGTTGCGGTCTACCATCAAGTCCTTGATTACAGGGAATGCAGCCGAGCGCCAGGGCTCCACGGTGATAGTCTCGCCATTGCGGAATCTACGCATATAGAGCTGGCAAGTGGTAGCGCCGGTGGCGGGTCCGTGAGGATGTCCGTTGATATAGAGCGAACACATACCGCAGATACCCTCGCGGCAGTCGTGGTCGAATACGATGGGCTCTTCTTGACGCTCCACGAGCATCTCGTTCAGGATGTCGAGAGTCTCAAGAAAAGATGTATCGGGCGTAGTCTCGACTCCTTCATAAGTCACAAATTCGCCCTTAGCCTTCGGGCCGGCTTGACGCCACACCCTAAGATTGACTTTCATTACTTTATCTTCCATAGTTGCTGATTTTTATGACTTATAGTTACGAGTCTGTACCTTGATTGCTTCATATTCCAGAGTCTCCTTAATGAGCTCGGGAGCCTTCTCGTCAGAGCCTTCATACTCCCAGCAGCTTACATAGAAGTAGTTCTCATCGTCGCGCTTGGCTTCGCCCTCTTCGGTCTGATATTCAGTGCGGAAGTGGCCACCGCAGCTCTCGTTACGGTTCAGAGCATCGTAAGCGATGAGTTTACCCATGGTGATGAAGTCGTTGAGACGGAATGCCTTGTCGAGTTCGACGTTCATGCTCTCACCCACAGTGCCGGGCACATAGAGGTTGGTGTTGAACTCCTTGCGGAGGTCGTCGAGCATGGTGATGGCCTTCTGCAAGCCCTCTTTGTCGCGAGCCATACCGACATATTCCCACATGATGTGACCCAACTCCTTATGGATAGAGTCGACAGAGCGCTGACCCTTGATGTTGATCAGGCGTTCCTCTTCAGCGACACACTTCTTCTCGGCAGCGTCGAATTCGGGAGTGTCGGTAGTGAAGTGAGGCACGGTGATCTGGTCGCTAAGATAATTCTGAATAGTGTAGGGGAGCACGAAGTAACCATCGGCGAGACCCTGCATCAGCGCCGAAGCACCGAGGCGGTTGGCACCATGGTCGGAGAAGTTGCACTCACCGATAGCGAAGAGGCCCTTGACAGAAGTCTGGAGCTCATAGTCCACCCAGATACCACCCATAGTGTAGTGGATAGCGGGGAAGATCATCATCGGGTTGTAATAGTTCAATCCATCTTCTCCCACTTTTGCCAATTCGCCGGGGTTGACATCGGTGATCTCTTCATACATATCGAAGAGGTTGCCATAGCGTTGGCGCACCACGTCGATGCCGAGGCGGTTGATAGCCTCAGAGAAGTCGAGGAACACGGCGAGGCCGGTGTTGTTGACGCCGAAGCCATGGTCGCAACGCTCCTTAGCGGCGCGAGAAGCCACGTCGCGAGGCACGAGGTTGCCGAAGGCGGGATAGCGGCGCTCCAGATAGTAGTCGCGGTCAGCCTCAGGGATATCGCTACCCTTGATTTCGCCGCTCTGGAGACGCTTGGCATCTTCGAGTTTCTTGGGCACCCAGATGCGGCCGTCGTTACGGAGAGACTCTGACATAAGAGTCAACTTCGACTGCTTGTCGCCATGCACGGGGATACAAGTGGGGTGGATCTGCACGAAAGCGGGGTTGGCGAAATAAGCACCCTTGCGATAGCAAGCCATAGCGGCAGACACGTTGCAGCCCATGGCGTTGGTCGAAAGGAAGTAGGTGTTGCCATATCCGCCGGTGGCGATTACGACAGCGTGAGCAGCGAAGCGCTCGAACTTGCCGGTGACGAGGTTCTTGGCGATGATACCGCGAGCGCGTTCCACGCCATCCTTATCCTTGATAAGCACGAGCTCGTGCATCTCATAGCGGTTGTAGCTCTTCACTTTGCCGGCTTGGATCTGACGGTTGAGCGAAGAATAAGCGCCGAGCAGGAGCTGCTGACCGGTCTGACCCTTGGCATAGAAAGTACGGCTTACCTGAGCGCCACCGAAAGAGCGGTTGGCGAGCAGACCACCATATTCGCGAGCGAAGGGCACACCTTGAGCCACACACTGGTCGATGATATTGTTGGACACTTCAGCCAGACGATATACGTTGGCTTCGCGAGCGCGGTAGTCACCACCCTTCACGGTGTCATAGAAGAGACGATATACAGAGTCGCCATCATTCTGATAGTTCTTGGCTGCATTGATACCACCCTGAGCGGCGATGGAGTGAGCGCGACGGGGGCTATCCTGGATGCAGAAATTGAGCACATTGAATCCCATCTCTGCCAGTGTAGAAGCGGCAGAAGCACCGGCGAGACCTGTGCCGACCACGATGATGTCGAGACGACGCTTGTTAGCGGGGTTTACAAGCTTCTGATGAGCCTTGTAATTAGTCCATTTATCAGCGACGGGACCCTCGGGAATCTTGGAGTCCGCCGGATTCATGATTCTGATATTCTTATTTGTTGTTTCCATGTCTCGCTATTTATTGGGGTTGTCCGGCGGCAGCAGGTGCCGGTTCGGTGTTGGGTTTGTTGTCTGCTGATTCGAGGTAGTCGAAGAATTTTACAGCCTTGTCGAAGACTTCGACTTGTTTCTTCATACCCTCTACTTGGTTGGCAAACTGAGGATTCTCTTTGACATACTTCTGACCCTCGGGAGTGTTGAATTGCTCCATTTGAGACTTGAGGTTGCCTGCCATCTGGCGCACACCCATCGACACGCCCTCGTAGGGAGTCATCTTAATCTGCATAGCGATCTGAGCACCCTCAGGACCGAGTTCCGATTCGAGCATCGGGATGATCATATCCTTGTATTGCTCGCGGAGAGTCTCGTTGGTGAGATAATACTTCTGGTTGGCGCGATAAGTGAAGACAGCGGCTTCAGCCACGAAGAGGATCACTACAACGCTTACCCATACGCAAGAGATCTTCTTGAGACGGGGCATCCAGTTGGTGTTGTTCCAGCCGATAGATTGGAACATCGACCAGAAGCCATGGTTGAGGTGGAACCAGAGAGCGACGAAACCGATGATGTAGACGACTACAGTCCAGGGAGTTTCGAAAGCCTTCTGAAGGAAGAGTGTGCCGGCAGAAGCGGGGATTTCGCCATGAACACCCATAGCCTCGGGAAGCTGCATCTTAGCCCAGAACTGGATAAGGTGGAGCACCATGAAGGCTACGACCACGAAGCCGAGCACCAGCATGTTTTGAGACGACCATTCCACGGTGGCGGGCATCTTGGCGATGCTATATCTCTGAGAGCCACGAGCCTTGCGGTTCTGTAGAGTCAGGGCCACTGCGAAGATGATGTGAATAAGAACGAACAGTGCGATCACGCCTGTGCCGATAAGGGCATACCAATTTGCACCCAAGAACTCACACACCAAGTTGTAAGCCCAGGGCCATACGATCGCTACTGCGTTCATCAAACAGTGAAATGTTACGAATAGGACGAGGAATGCACCCGAGAGTGCCATCAAAAGCTTACGTCCTACAGATGAGTTTGATAACCACATAGTTGTTTAAGATTATAATTTTGAATTTAGTTGTTTCGATGTTCGGTATTTCCTACTATCTTAAGTGTTTTGTTTGGATGATTGGCATTAGATATGTCAATGAGCACCATACCCGACTCCCGCCCCTTTAGACTGCGAAGTAAGGACATAATGCCTCGTCTGCAAATATAATATTCTTTTGGCAAAGCAAAAAATTTTGACTCCAAAAAAATACTATATCTATCCATGATTGCCATAATCAGGCGGTATAAATAGCAAAGGGCTGTGGCAAAATCTCGATTTTGACACAACCCTCTGCGTCGTGATCCGGCCGCGATTCGAACGCGGGACCGTCTGCTTAGAAGGCAGATGCTCTATCCAGCTGAGCTACCGGACCTGACCTCTTTCAGTCTGCAAAGTTAATAAATTTTCAGTCACTCCCCAAATTTTGCACTTATTTTATCGCTATTTGTCAAAAAATATGGTCACACCCCGAGGGATGTGACCATTTTTATCGTTGGATACGCCTCTTTCTCCCTCGTTGAGGGGCGGTGTGAGGCTATCAGGGGCAGTCTGTGATTAGAACACAACTTTGAGAGTTTGCTTGCCCTCAGCTGTGTTAGCCACTACTACGTATACGCCATTGCTGAGACCGGTCTCGATCACACCGTTGGCACCCTTGGCGCTGAATACGTTGCGACCCTGTGCGTCATATACGTTGAGGTCGGCTGCGGCGCCGGAGATCATGATCTTGCCACCCTTCAGTGCCTTAACTGCGCTGTTGAGATCGCCGGCTACACCCTTGACTGCTGCATCTTCACCCGAAGGAAGAATATAAGATGCTACATAGCCGGTGAGGTCAGCAGATTCCCAAGTGATCTCTGTGTGAGTTACGAAGAATGAGAGGTCGGCGGGTGCATTGGGAGAACCTGTGCAGACAGCATCTTCAAGAACGACCATAGTCCAAGAAGAAGAGTCAAAGAATTCTACGTCGTGGATCATGTTTTCATTCATCCAGGTTGCAGTCTCGGGATTGCGGCTTGCGAGGTAGTCGCGGAGGTCGGTAGCCTCATTTGCGCCGGGGAGATAGATCACAGCCTTAACGGGCTCTTGCTGACCGGCCTGTGCGGCGAGGATGGAGTAGTCGTCCATCACCTGAGTAGGCAGTGTCTTGTCCTCTGTCTTCCTGCTCATGGTTATTTCGCCATCTTCGATGCTGAAGACTGCTGTTCCCTTCTTGTAGATAGGATTCCAGTTATCGTCGTATGTGTCCAAGAGGTGACCGCTTGCTGCCACTTTGCCATCGGGAGAGATGGCAGTGCTGTTGAAGGTAAGAGATG
>SFMJ01000038.1 GCA_004553095.1 Bacteroidales bacterium | reverse complement strand
TTGAATACCTTCTGCACAGCGAAGAAGTATCCTATCGAATTGTAGAAAGTACCTTCGATCACACCCTCGGGAGCATAACGACCGATCACCGACGCCGAGAATGCCCATCCATGCTTGTTAAGACCGGATGCATATTGGAGCATGGCGCGAAGCATGTAATTGGAGTTGGTATATGATAGGTTGCCTTTCCAGCCGGGTGCATATTCAGAGGCATAGGTGGTGACATTGCTTGATCCGCCGATCGAGCCATAGCCGTAGGAGGCAGCACTCTGCCCGATCTCTGTCGAGCGATTGCGGAATGCTCCGGAGGTCATACCTCCGAACATCGAGTAGTTGAAGAGGCCGCGCATGGCGTCGTTCATATTCACGCCGTTGACATAGCCGGTCTGCCAGTTGGTGTCGTAGCCGCGCATGCGGAAACGCACGGTCGAGAAGTTGTAGTTGGCAGCCTGATAGTAGATATCGTCGGTGGCTCCCGAGATGGTGCTCACCTGCTGTCCGATACCCTCATCTTCGGCAAGTTCTTCTTCGTTGAAGATCAGGTCGTCGTTCTCTGCACGGATTTCTCCACCTACGGCTTTTACTTTGATTTCTCCGATGTTTAAGACTATGTTTTCTTTCAAAACGACATCTTGTGAAGCATCTTCATATCCGGAGGCGATGATGTCGATTACATCTTCTCCGGGAGATGTATTGCTGATGGTGAAGACTCCATCCGAGCCTGTCACCACGAAGATAGCTCGTTCGCGGAGTAGAACGTTGGCGTCTGCCACCGGCTTCCCTGTACGGCTATCCACTACTATACCCTTTACGCCGGTGTCGGCAAGTGCCGTCATCGCGATGCATAGCAGTGTGAGTAGTGTTAGTTTGATACGCATAATATGATTCTGATTAGTTTGCTTTATATAAAGTTATAAAAAAGTTGCTTTAATCCTCTTTGACCTCTTTGACTAAGAAAATTTCGGTGGGGAAGTGGTCGGAATATCCGTTGGTCCATACGCCGCCGGAATATGTGCGCAGGGGATATCCCTTGTATTGACCATCTTGCTGGCGGAGGAACTCGCGGTTGAGCACTTCGGCAGCATAGAATTTCAAGCCGCAAGTGCCATCGACGATGTTGGAGTTGACGATGATTTGATCGAAGAGGTCCCAGCTTCCGCGATAGATATAAGATCCGAAGCCTTTGTCATATTTCTCCCAGAAGGGGTTGTAGAATCCACCCGGTTGGGTCTTTTTGATATCCTTGACAGCGCCGAGGACTTCCGACACAGACTTATTGTATGGGTCGTCGTTCAAGTCGCCCATGGTCACGATGCCTATTCCGGGATATTTCTCGTTGAGTTCTTGTGCTATTTGCAGGTTAAGTCGGGCGGCAGCCTCGCGGAGCCAACTGCTCTCATTCTCGCCGTTGCGGCGTGATGGCCAGTGGTTTACGATGATGGCGATGCGAGAGTAGCCGGTCTGCTTGGTGCCCATCAAGCCGATGACACACATCTGGTCGCGAGTCTTGAAGCGGGGCAATTCTTCGAGCTTCAGTGTATAGTTCTCGACCTTGAGCACGCGGAACATCGCCGGGTTGTAGAGCAACGACACGTCGACGCCACGAGCGTCGGGAGAGTCGTGATGCACGATCTGTAGATTCCAATCCTTGATGGCATCTGCCTTCACCAGGTCTTGGAGCACGCTGATGTTCTCGATCTCACTGACGCCGATCACTGCCGGACCCATCGGGGTGGTCTTGGTGGTCATCTGTGAGATGGCGTATGCCATATTGTCGATCTTTTTCCAATATTTTTTGCCGTCCCATTGACGATCGCCGGCGGGGGAGAACTCGAGGTCGTATTTCCCGTTGTTGTTGATCGTGTCAAAGAGGTTCTCAAAGTTGTAGAATGCCACTCCGAATGTGGCTATCTTCTTGGATTGCTCTTTATTCTCTTTTCGGGCATAAAGAGGGTTGAAGATTATCAGCCCTAATAGCAGGAGTGCTATTGTTGTCAGTCCTTTTTTCATGGTAAGAGGGTGTCGAGTTAGAAGAATTTTACCATCTCACCTTCGAGGCTTGAGAGCACGTTGTTGGCAAGTGAACTGGCGCCGAGGCGGAAGAGGTCGTTGTTGAGCCATTCGTCGCCGAGCACGCTCTTGACGATGGCGTAATATCCGAGTGCATCTTCAGTGGTGCGGACCCCTCCGGCGGCCTTGAAACCGACTTTGCGCCCCGATGTCTTATAGTATTCTTTGATGCATTGGCACATCACGTATGCCGCTTCGGGAGAGGCTCCGGGGTAGATCTTGCCGGTAGATGTCTTGATGAAGTCGGCCTCACTATACATGGCCAAGAGGCTGGCGTTGCGGATCAATTCGGCGCTCTTGAGACATCCGGTCTCGAGGATCACTTTAAGACGGGCGTGGCGCGCGGCATGCTTGAGCTCGATGATCTCGTCGCACACATCTTCGTAGTTCTTGTCGAGGAAGTTGCCGACATTGAGCACGATGTCCACCTCGTCGGCACCGGCCTCTACAGCCATCGCCACATCAGCCACTTTCACTGCCTGGAAGGTCTGGCTCGAGGGGAAGCATCCTGCCACTACGCAGACGTCGACTCCCTCCACATCCAGATTGGTCTTTACCACTTCGGCAAAGTTGCTGTAGACGCAGATGGCGGCTACATGGGGATATTGAGGATATTGGTCCTCAAAATCATTGACACGGCGTGTGAATGCCGTTACACTTGTCTCGTTGTCTTCGGTGCTCAGAGTGGTCAGGTCGATGCTGCTCAGCAGGAAGCGTCTCACTTCCGTAGTGTCGAACTCTCCGACTCCGGCGAGGATCTTCTCAACCTCACTCTTTACCTTCTCGTCGTCGACGATAACTTGACTCTTAGAGATAACTTCTTGATATCTATCCATAATAGTTGTAATCTTAGGTTAACTTGTTATTAAACTAATGGCTATGTATAAGGGGCTATTAGGTCCTCACGCGCGTACGCAACGCACGCGAAGAAGTCCATTAGCACATTCCATCACGCAAATATAACCCTTTATTTTAAATTGGCAAAGAAAGGGTATTATATAACACAAAAAATTATTCCGACTTTTTTTTGCGCTTGACGATGCGGTCGGGGTTGCGGGCGATGAAGTCTGCCCAGTTTTTGGGGCCTTTTGCTATAGCGGGCTTGCCGGTCTCGTAGTAGTGGGTCAGCGCCACGGCGAGTGCGTCGGTGGCATCCATAAGGCGGGGCATCTCTTCTTGGGGAATGCCGAGGAGGTGTTTCAACATGTTGGCTACCTGTTCTTTAGATGCCTGGCC
The DNA here is from genome assembly GCA_004553095.1 of Bacteroidales bacterium. Lineage (GTDB taxonomy): Bacteria > Bacteroidota > Bacteroidia > Bacteroidales > Muribaculaceae > Lepagella. The sequence continues at coordinate 8,539 of SFMJ01000038.1, read as the reverse complement.
ATTGCCCGTTACCGACATCTTGATGGTGCGGGGTGCATATTCCGCCACAGGGATGTCGCGGGTCAGCACTGCCGCCATCGCCACCCCCTGTGCACGACCCAATTTCAACATCGATTGTACGTTCTTGCCGAAGAAGGGGGCTTCGAGTGCCACTTCGTCGGGAAGGTATTGGGCGGCGAGTCCCGATACTCTCTCGTAGATGCGATGCAGTCGTCGATAGTGGTCTTCGAATCGGCTCAACTCGATGACTCCCATCACTATGACTTCCAATCGCTTACCCTCAACGCCGAGCACGCCATATCCCATGACGTTTGTGCCCGGGTCGATGCCCATGATGATGCGATCGAAGCGCCGCAGGTCGGCGGCACGCGCTCCACGGTCGGCAGGTTGCATCTCTTCCGAATGTTCTGTTCTTTCCATAGGCTATGGGACTTGTTGTGTCGTCTTTGTGAGGAATTTACAAGTCGATGTCGATAGTTTCAAAATATGAGGTGAATAGCATGGCATTGGGGGCAAAAGAGGCGTAGAAACTCTCTGCGAGCGAGGCAAAGATACCCTGCTCCCATTCTTGGGCTTCCGCCATCGTCTTGAAGCAACTTTGTATCGAGATGGTGTGGCTGTCGATAGCTCCTTGCTCCACGCCCCCGGTGGCTCGGAGGGCGGAGATGCGTATCTCTGACGGTTCTGAGGCTGACGCTCGGGGTTCAGTACGAGTGACGCCACGCAACCAACCACGGCGATCGGTGATCCATGCCTTGAACGCCTCTTCTTTGTCCGGTTCTATTATGAAACTTGCATTAAATATAATCATTTATCAGATTGTTTTAGTGATGACTCTTTGTTATTTGTTGGAGAATACTCGGTCTACTATTACTGCTAAGGCGCCGTCGCCGGTGACGTTGCATGCGGTGCCGAAACTGTCCATGGCGATGTAGAGGGCGATCATCAGCGCGTTGTCGGCTTCGCTGAATCCCAAGATGCTCGACAGGATGCCAAGAGCTGCCATAATCGAGCCTCCCGGCACTCCGGGCGATGCCACCATCGTGACTCCGAGCATGGCGATGAAGCCCATGAACATCGGGGTGGTGTAGGGTATCCCCTGGGTCATCATCAGCGCCAAGGCGCATGCCGTGATCTTCAGGGCGCTGCCACTCATGTGGATGTTGGCACATAGCGGCACTACGAAGCCTGCCACCCCCTCTCGAACTCCCAATTTCTGCGCTTGCGCCATTGTCACCGGGATGGTGGCTGCCGAGGATTGTGTCCCCAAGGCTGTGAAGTATGCCGGCATCATCTTGCCCAAGAGCTTGAAGGGATTCTTGCTATGGCGAGAGAAGAGGGAGGCGATGGTAAATTGTATCAGCAATACTCCGATATGGATCAGGAAGATTACTACGATGATCTTGATGAATGTGCCAAGGATCGGCCCGACCTGTCCGCCGATGGTCATGCTTAGGAAGATGCCGAAGATGTAGAGGGGTAGCAGGGGGATGATCACTGTGCGGATCACCTTGACGATGATCTCACGGACTTCGCCGAAGCCGCGTCTCAATGAGGAGTCTTCTTTGAGGTGTGCTATCCCGAGCCCCAGGATGAAGGCAAGCACTAACGCCGACATCACGTCGAGCACCGGAGGCATATTGATCACGAAGTAGGGTAGAAGTGAACCCTCTTCGGCGGTGGCTACTCGATTGGCGGTAACATCGCCCAAGAGAGAGGGGAAGGTCAGCAAACCGGTGAAGTAGGAGATGGTGCCTGCCAAGAAGGTGGCGACGTATGCTAATAAGGCGGTGAATGCCAGCATCTTGCCTGCCTTCGAACCGATCTCGCCGATCGCCATTGTTACGAATCCCAAAATAATCAGTGGAATGCAGAAGGAGAGAAACTGGCTGAAGGTGGCGTTGAAGGTGATGAAGATGCGGCTCAGCCAGTCGGGGAATATGTATCCGGCACCAATGCCAAGGATGATGGCTATGATGATCTGCGGGAGGAGGGCTAAGTGAAATTTGCGCTTGCTCATGATGTTTTCGATGGTTGGGATGGAAATAAGGTTTTATATAGGTCTATTGGGTTGTTTTTTCAAATGAAATGTAAAAGTAATAAAAAAATCAGTAGTGAAGGTCATAAACCCTAAAAAATTGAATAAAACAGTGTCAAGGCCCCCTCTCTCGATTTTTTACGTTATATTTGCGATCTAAATCATCACATCTGAAATCGCTCTATAATCGAACTAATCTTATTATGGATTTTGAAACATATCAAGTAGCGTCGAATGATACGATACGCATACCGGTGCCCCGCAGTTATTCCGATTGTGCCGAACTGATCCGCTCGGACTATTACCGTCACAATGGGCGTCGTGCCTCGTTGCTTCGCATCTGGTTGGGTGGCTTGACACGCACCAGTGTCGGGTTTAGTTTTTGGTTTCGTCTTTCACAGCATCGTGGTTGGCTCTATCCGCTGACTAAGATGATGCTCCATCGCTATAAGCGCGGCTATGGGCTTCTGATTCCGGAGAGGGTGAAGATCGGTTATGGCTTCTATCTTCAGCATTGTTTCGGCACAGTGATCAACCGAAACGCCATAATCGGCAATAATGTGAATATGGGGCAGATGACCACGATTGGCTCGAATGTGGAGAGAGCCGCCATCGTTGGCGATGGTGTCTATATCGGACCCGGCGTGATGGTGGTGGATGATGTCACGATAGGCAGCGGCGCATGCATCGGCGCCGGTGCGGTAGTGACTCGCTCGGTTGAACCGAACACTACAGTGGCGGGTGTGCCGGCTCGTCAGATCTCCGACTCTTCTCATCCCGAATATATCCGCCACCCCTGGCCCGTAAAGAGTTAGAGTGCCGAGATTCACATCTCGACACTCCTGCGATACAATATCTTACATTCTACTATGATCGAAACTCTTTTCAGACCATAGGCATTAAAACTATAAAAACACACACACAAACTTGTTGAGCCTCTTGTCGGATTCGAACCAACGACCCCGAGATTACAAATCACGTGCTCTGGCCAACTGAGCTAAAGAGGCAGGTGGATGAGCTGTCCATATCGCAGTGCTCAAACCGTTACCCTTGCTTCGGTCAGGATCTGGGGGATTTCGGCGAGCTACTCGTATGGGACTCATCCGACTGCAAATTTACGACTTTTTTTCGGATTTACCAAATTTTTGTGGCATACACTCTGTTTTTTTGATACTTTTAACCCCCATTCCGGATAGTGGAATGGGGGTTAAGTAGTGTAGTTTATCTGATTTTTACCACCTCGATGCGGTCGATCAGAGCATGGTTGGTGTCGATGTTCATGTTCTCATCTTCAGGGAGATAGCGCAGGCTGACTACCCTCTTGCCGGGGGCGAGACGAGTGGTAACGCTGTTGGAATATCCCCAGTCGTTCCAGTTGGCTACACCTCGCTGGGGCATTACGACTGTGCCACACTTCTGATCGTCGACCATCAGGGCGCGGATGCATGCCTTGTTCTCGGTGTTGACCGGTCCATTGCCATTGGCGTAGCGGATGCGGATGGCATATTCACCCTCTTCTGCTATCTCTACCACTGCCTTGGCAGCTTGGGAGTCGCGCGAGATCTCGGCAAATCCCTTGCCATAGTATCCCTCTACCTTGGCTTGCGGACGATAAGACACCTCGTTCGAGACGATGGCTGTCGATTCCCCTTCCATATCGGCGATGATCTCCGTGCGATTGCTGCGGGGCTCGGAGGCAAACCCTTGGGTGCCGTCGCCGGCAACGCCGATCACTTGCCATTCTCCCGGTGTGGTGGCGGCATATTGTGTCTGTCGGGTGCGTGCCACCTCCTTGCCGTCGCACATCACGATGTAGCCTCCGATATATTCTATCGGATTCCATCTCAGCAAGTTGAGCGCCGGACCCTCTTGGATCGTCGCATCATGCTCGAGCCAGGCTATCGGCGTCAATGGGGCTTTGAGGTTGGGCTGACGGTTGATGCTCATCGCTGCTATTGGCTCGCTACACATCTCCACCTCTATCTTGCCACCCTTGGCGAGTGCCTTGGCGGCGATTACCTTGGTCGGGTCGAGTTCTTTGCCATTGAGGCGGAGGCTCTTCACCTTGTCGCCATAACCCTTGACGCTGATGTCAAGGCGTGCACCGCGATAGGGGAAGTTTTGCAATTCACGCTCTGCTTCGAAAGATTTCGGCACGAAGGGGGCTATGCGCAGACCATCCTTCTCGAAGTTGATGCCGAAGAGGATGCGCTGGGTGAGGGCTATGTTGCCCGAGAGACACCAGAGCATATTGCTGGAGTTGAGTTCGGTATATATGTCGCCATTGTCGAGGTTGAAATTCTCCTTGTTGGTGCAGAAGAGGGCTGCGGGGCGGACTATTGCACCGAAACCTTCGGCTACCCCCGGTTCGTTGCCTACCTTGGCTTGCGCCAAAGTCCAATAGCAACCTACGAAGGGCCAGAGGGCATTGTTGTGATAGCTCGGCATATCGGCGATCTGGGGATAGAAGATAGCGGGACCGAAGGGGGTGGTGGGATTATGTTGCGAGATCTCGCGTTGACGGTCGGCAGGGGCGATGTCATAGAGGATGGCGAGTGCCTCACCGAGTGTCTCGGCGCGAGGATTGAGGATTCGGTGGTCGCGTCCGTATGTATACATGCCATAATATCCCTTGTCGGGCATATAGAATGTAGCGTCGATAGCGGCGGCGAGTTCTGATGCCTTGGTGCTATAGTCGGCCGCCTCCTGCTTCTTGCCGAGGATGGTAGCCATCTCCGACATGGCCTTGAGGGCGGCGGCATAGAGCACGTTGGTGCCCATAGCCTCGCTCTGAGCGATGTCGGCGGTCTGCATCCAGCGGGGATGGCTCTGCTCGCGCCAGTCGATGAAGGATGTCTCTCCCTTGACGAGTCCCCTCTCGGAGCGTATCGTCAGATCATCTTTGGCGATGCTCCGACGCCCGATGGGGTAGACCTTCTCAATCCAGCTCTTGTCGCCGGTTACCTTATATATCTCGTAGGCTGCCACCACCCAGATTATGCGGTCGGTGGAGATGGGCCATGCCCCACCCGAACCGGTGTCTTGGATGATCTGTCCGCTCGGGTTGACCTTCTTCATCAGCGAGATCATCGACGCTTCGGGCTGAAGAGCTGCCATGGAGAGGATGATCGAGTAACTGACATCGCGAGTCCATACGCCGGCCCATTCCTTGCCGGTGCGCAGGGTGGTGTCGGGCTCGACAGCGTTCACCATCTCGTCGAGTGCCATGTTGTAGACTGCTCTATGCAGCATATTGCCTCCCACGAGATGTGGATAGGACGTAAGATCGTTCTTGCGACTCCAGCTCTGCTCGATAGGCATAAAGAAGCCGGGGCGCCCCTTGTAGGTGCTCTGCAGGTGGTAGTCGTCGATGGCCCATGCCTTGTATTCATTCTGATAGATGGTGTCGCCTTGCCAACGATAGGCGTCGGTGGCTACGACCGGGGCGTCATTACCCCCGGCGGTCATCGCTGCCGCGCAACCTAATGCCATGGCAGTGATGAGAATGATTCGTTTGTCCATTACTATTTTTTTCTTTTTGAGTTTTTCCGGTGTTTTTTGCTTATTTCATGGCGTTTGCCCGGCTTGTTATAGCCGGAGGGGTGGAAAGCCTTGGAGGGGTTTCCTTTGTCATCGATCAGGGCGAAGTCGAGTTGCTTGCGGTCGAGGTCGGCACGAGCCACTTGCACCCGGACCTTGTCGCCCAGGGTGTAGCGCACGCCATGCTGACGCCCGATCAGACAGTAGTTCTTCTCGTCGAAGTCGTAATAGTCGTCGGCCAAGTCGCGGATCGGCACGAGTCCTTCGCAGTGGCTGTCGTCAAGTTCGACGAAGAATCCCCACTCGGTCACACCCGAGATGACTCCGTCGTAGATCTCGCCGAGGCGTTCTTGCATATATTCCACTTGCTTGTAGCGGATCGAGGCACGCTCGGCGTTGGCGGCGAGTTGCTCCATGTCGCTGTCGTGGGTGCACTCATCTTCGAGCTTGAGACGGTCGACACTTCTGCCTCCGGAGGCATAGCGCGCCAAGAGACGATGCACCATCATGTCGGGATAGCGGCGTATCGGCGAGGTGAAGTGGGTATAATAGGGCATTGCCAGGCCGTAGTGACCGATGTTCTCGGTGGTATAGACTGCCTTCGCCATAGAGCGGATGGCGAGCATCGAGAGCATATTCTCTTCTCCCTTCCCTTTGATATCTTTGAGCAGGTTGTTGACACTCTTATTGACTGTGCGCGAATTGCCGTCGGTCACCAGCTTATAGCCGAAGCGGGAGGCGATGATGGCGAGGTTGCCGATCTTCTCCGGGTCGGGGTTGGCATGCACACGATACACGAATGATTTGGCTTTCTTTTTGCCGGTAACTTTACCCACCGATTCCGCCACGGTGAGGTTGGCGAGGAGCATGAACTCTTCGACGAGTTTGTTGGCCTCTTTCGATTCTTTGAAATATACGCTGATGGGCTTGCCGGTTTCGTCGATTTCGAATCTCACCTCGCTGCGATTGAACTCCAGTGCCCCATTCTGGTATCGGCGGCGTCGCAGTTCTTGTGCCAAGTTGTTGAGTGTCAGCACTTCATTGCAAAAGTCTCCCTTGCCGGTTTCTATGATATCTTGAGCCTCTTCGTAGGTGAATCGGCGGTTGCTCTTGATGACGGTGCGGCCGATGCGGCTGTTTATGACATTGGCTTTGGCATCCATTTCGAAGATGGCGGAGAAGGTAAGTTTCTCTTCGTCGGGGCGGAGTGAGCAGATGCCGTTGGAGAGGTGCTCGGGGAGCATCGGGATGGTGCGGTCTACTAAATAGACGCTGGTGGCACGCTTCTGCGCCTCCTTATCGATTATCGTGCCGGGACGCACATAGTGGGTGACATCGGCGATGTGGACGCCGACTTCCCAGTTGCCGTTGGCGAGTTGGCGGATGGAGAGGGCATCGTCGAAGTCCTTGGCATCGCGCGGGTCGATGGTGAAGGTGGTGACTCCGCGGAAGTCTTCACGGCGAGCCACCTCCTCGTCGGTGATGCCGGCATCGATCTTGTTGGCAGCCTTCTCTACATTCTCCGGATAGCGGTAGGGGAGTCCATATTCAGCGAGAATGGCATGCATCTCGGTGTTGTTCTCACCCTTGGTGCCCAGGATGTCGATGATCTCGCCGCGGGGGTTCATCTCGTCGTCTTTCCACTGGATGATGCGCGCCACAGCCTTATCGCCATTCTTGCCACCCTTCAGACGCGAGCGGGAGATGATGATGTCGGCAGCCAGGAATTTAGAGTCGGTGACCAAGGCGGCATAGTTCTTGTCGATCTTCAGGGTGCCGACGAATTGCTGATCTTTGGCCTCGACGATCTCGATGACTTTGGCTTCGGGGTCTTGACCCTTGCGGGCTGCCGACACCACTACGCGCACCTTGTCGCCATTCAGAGCATGCATCGAATTGCGCTCTGCCACCATGATCATCTCGTCGTCGACCACCACGGCATTCTTGCCATTGCTGCGACGCACGAAATAGCCGATGCTCTCCACGCCGCGGTTGCTCTTCGCCTTATACTTGCCGAGATCCACCTCGGTGATGTCGTCGGCGGCGACCAGTTCATCCAAGGCGTTGAGCACATCAAGCCGTCGCGACGGGTTGGTCACGCCGATGCCGAAGGCTATCTGCTTGTAGTTGAAACTCTGTTTGTTCTGTTGCTGCAAGAACTCTACGATCTTCTGTAGCAACTCCTGCTTGCGCATCTTGCGCCCGGATGAATTATTCTTTGCCATTTTGGATTCTTTTTTGGAAATAAGTTGAAACTATATAGGGGAGGCTAACAATGTGTTACAAAACTAACAAAAAAAGGCAAGAAAAGCAAAAAATCGAACCGCAAAGAGGGTATAGAAGTAAAAACAATTACAAAAAAGGAGAAAAAATTGGTAGATACGAAAAAAAGTTATAACTTTGCAACACTTTTCGGGGCGTAGCGCAGTCCGGTTAGCGCACCTGCTTTGGGAGCAGGGGGTCGAAGGTTCGAATCCTTTCACCCCGACAAGAGAATAGATGGGCACAAGGTTCGACAGAGCTGCGAAGCCCATCAAAAGCCCGGGTGGCGGAATGGTAGACGCGCTCGTTTCAGGTGCGAGTGCTGCGAGGCGTGCAGGTTCGAGTCCTGTTCCGGGCACCCAATGAAATCCCAAGTGGTTGAAAATCAATTACTTGGGATTTTTCTTTGAAATTTCTGACTACCATCTGACTACGAAATCAAAAATTATTTCATTCTGCCCAAAAAATTTTTCATCAGACCTCATTTTTTTTCTTCGGTAGTCGAAAAATCGGCTCAATTTTGCCTACGATCACACACGGCCTTAACTTCGCCGACCTAAAAATCGATGGCTTCCCTCCGGATGGTATTCCAAAAGTCATCAATTATAAAGGGGAACGATGGAAAGTTCGCAAAATATTTGTCAGTCTCAGTATTTTACATTATTTTTGCATAGTTACAAAGTAAACGTAACTATGCAG
>SFMJ01000037.1 GCA_004553095.1 Bacteroidales bacterium | reverse complement strand
ATTCTGATAGTCGATCACCATAACCGAATCGGCCTTAGTCATATTGTCAATCTGATATTTAGAAATGTTGTTGATCTGCATCTCGTCGAGCACTGATACCAAACTGCCATAGCTGGCTTCAGGTGTTGACTTGATGATGATCACAGGTTTCTTCAGATTTTCATCTTTTCTGACTTTAGACGCTGCCTCGTTGTATGCAAGCTGAGCTTTCTCGCGCCCATCTTTGGTCTCAAGGCTACCGAAACCTCCATTGTTGTATTTCTCTTTCAACTTTTTGATCTCGGTGAGTACTTCCTTGTTGCGATTCTGAATGATCTCACGGATGCCGCGAGCTTTGCCACTCTTTTCATCGTTGGCAAGGAATTCGGATTCTTGAAGGTTGTTGTTGGCGGCTATCTGTGCGGGATCTGTACCCAACCCCTCTTTGCCACCGGGCTTGCCAAAGTAGTAGTATACCACAGGCACAACCTTACCATTGACCGTGTCGACTTCCATCGAACCTACTTTGCGCTTGGCGTCGAGAATGATAGTCACTGCATCATCTTCCGATGCCTGCGACATATTCTCCACGTTGTCAACCTTCTCATTCGAAGGCAACGCTATGGTCAATGTCTGCGATTTAATCATAGTCGTACAGAGCATGAAGAATGTGATAAGCAACATGTTCATGTCGACCATCGGCGTGAAATCCACGCGGATTTGCATCTTTTTCTGGTGGCTCTTACCTTTGCCGCCACCTGATGATTGTTGAACTTCTGCCATTGTTATTATTCTTCTTGCCCTTTTAAGGCGGTCAATAATGTGAATTTATTCATGTGGATGGTCTGCAAATTGTCCATCACCAAGTGCACTACCTCAAACGAGGTGTTCTGGTCGGCTTTAATAGCTACGCCGGTACCATCTTTGATCGCACTTGTCAAGTTGTCGTTGTCACTCTGACGCATGGCCTTCATCCACATCTGGAACTCATTGGGACGTGAATCGTCTTGATTCCAGTTGATTGGAATTCCGGTAGGATGGTTTGGATCTCCATCTCCTTCAAGCCATTTGTCCATCTTGGTCTGTCCCTCAGGCTCGTTGATGAGATTCAAAAATTCTCCCATCTTAGCCAATGGCACACCAAAACTGCCTAATTTGCTAAATGTAAGCTTCTGCTCAGGTGTAAAACTTACAGGCTTGTTCTTATGTGTCTCGTTGTAGATTTCGCTTACTTTGTCAAGAAGCGCCATACGCATCTTGTCGTTACCCCAGTTTGCACTGGTGTCGTTTTTCATCGTAAGCCATACCTTGCCTTCCGGGTTTACCAACACTTGCACCACATTGGTCTCTTGGACCTTCTCTGTCGATACTGACGGAGGTGTGATCACTGTAGCCGGCTCCTTCGAAAGGAATGTCGAGGTCAACATGAAGAAGGTAAGCAGAAGCACTGTAACATCACTCATCGCAGTCATGTCGATGAATGTGCTCTTCCTAGCTATCTTTACTCTTCCCATATTTGCTATTAACTTTTATCGGTGGATATTTTGTCTGTTTTCTCTCTCATTATTTGTGAGTGGCAGCAAATGTTGCTACGATTGAGAAACCGATTTCGTCGATAGCGTAGGTCAAGTTGTCGATCTTATTGGTGTAGAAGTTGTAAGAAATTACAGCGAATGCACCGGTGGCGATACCGAAGGCGGTGTTCACAAGTGCCTCTGAGATACCGGTCGAAAGTTCGGTTGAGTCAGGTGAACCTGATGTGGCAAGTGCCTGGAATGATTTGATCATACCCAACACGGTTCCGAGAAGTCCGACAAGTGTACCGAGTGTAGTCAGTGTAGCTACGATAGGAAGATTCTGTGAGAGGGCGGGCATCTCAAGTGCTGTTGCCTCTTCTACTTCGTTGCGAAGTGTAGTGAGCTTCTGCTCTTTGCTCAATACGGTGTTAGCATCCATCTCTTTGTAACGCACGAGTGTGTTGTAAACTACAGATGCTACTGAACCTTTTTGCTTCTTGCAACGTTCCATTGCTGCGTCGATCTTGTTCTCTGCAAGGTCTTTCTTTACTTCTGCAACAAACTTTGTAGTGTTGCCCTTGCCTGTAGCTGAGCTGATAGCGATCCAACGTTCGATCGAAAGTACGATCACTGTCAAAAGAAGGGTCATCAGGATAGGCACGATGAAACCACCTTTGTAGACGGTGCCGAGAAGGTTCAGGGGGTGTCCGTCGGTTGTGCCACCTTCGAAGTTACCACCGTAACCCATACCGAACAAGAAGATGCAGAGTGCCGCTACGAAGCAGCAAATGATTACGATAAACGCATTCTTAATGCCACGTACGTTGCTGATTTTTTCCTCTTTTTTTGCTTTCGGGGCTACAGGAGCCGCAGCAGGCTTGGGAGCCATTGGTTTCTGAGATTCCATAATCTTAATTGAATTTTTTTAAATTAGTTAATTATTTTTTGGTTTCCTGTTTCTTTTCCTTTAGAGCTTTTCAACTGCTTGCACAGCCTTTTTCTCTTGTCGTCGTTTTAGATTTTTAGGTTTGAGTTCCCTTTTTTTCATGATGCTTAGATGTCTTCTTAATGAGATTAGCTATCAGCTTTCCTCATTTTGGACTTCATTTGTGCAAAATTAGTATTTTTTTTGAAAACTACAATATCTATCTCTTAATTTTAAAACGTTTTCCCTCCATTTTTCTTATTATTTTAACAATTTTTTGTTCTCAACCCCCTCTTCTTTTCTTTTTTCTCTATTTTGAGCCTTCTTTGTAAGATTAGCCGATGCTTGCTATTTCATGATATCATTATCCCTTTCCCCTCTCCTTATTTTATCGTTAGGGGGGCTGCGATTCTTTCAAAATGTGAGGGGCTGCGATTCTTTCAAAATGTGAGGGCTGTGTCGCATTGCTTTGACACAGCCCTCTCTTCTTTTATTTCTATGACATCGTAGTCCGATTATTCTGCTACGGCTGCAATGCCGGGAAGCACTTTGCCTTCGATGGCTTCGAGCAGGGCACCGCCACCGGTCGATACGTAGCTTACCTTGTCGGCCAAACCGAATTTGTTGATACATGCCACTGAGTCGCCACCTCCCACGAGTGAGAAGGCACCATTCTCGGTTGCTTTCACGATAGCATCTGCGATGGCTCTTGAACCGCCGGTGAAGTTGTCAAACTCGAACACGCCGGCAGGACCGTTCCAAAGGATGGTCTTCGCAGGTACGATGGCCTCGGCAAATTGCTTGCTCGATTCGGGACCTGCATCGAGACCTTCCCAGCCCTCGGGGATCTCTTTTACTGAACATACCTGAGTGTTGCAGTCGTTGGAGAAGGCATCGCCCGCTACACAGTCTGTGCCAAGCACGAGCTTTACTCCCTTCTGCTTTGCCAATTCGATGATCTGAAGTGCAAGGTCGAGCTTGTCGTTCTCTACGATTGAGTTGCCGATCTTGCCACCAAGTGCCTTGGCAAAGGTGTAGGTCATTCCACCGCAGAGGATCAGGTTGTCTACCTTGTCCATAAGATTTTCGATGATACCGATCTTGGTAGATACTTTCGAACCACCCATGATGGCGGTGAAGGGACGCTTGATGTCTTTCAATATATTGTTGACTGCGGTCACCTCTTTCTCCATCAGAAGACCGAGCATCTTACTGTCTGCATCAAAGTAGTCGGCGATTACGGCTGTCGATGCGTGACGACGGTGGGCTGTGCCGAAGGCGTCGTTGACATATACGTCAGCATAGCTTGCCAAGGTCTTGGCAAATTCTTTCTGACTCTCTTTCATAGCCTTCTTGGCTTCATCGTAAGCAGGATCTGCTTTGTCGATGCCCACAGGTTTACCCTCTTCTTCGGGATAGAAACGAAGGTTCTCAAGCATCAATACTTCGCCCGGTTTCAACGATGCTGCTGCATCTGCTGCCTTAGCGCAGTCGGGTGCAAACTGTACGGGACGACCGAGCTTCTCGGATACTGCCTCGCAGATCTGGCTCAAGCTCAGCTTGGGATTTACTTTTCCTTTTGGCTTGCCCATGTGTGACATCAGAATCAGTGACCCTCCATCTTCAAGGATCTTCTTGAGGGTGGGAAGTGCCCCACGGATACGAGTGTCGTCAGTGATGTGTCCATTCTCATCCAAGGGCACGTTGAAGTCAACTCTCACGATGGCTTTCTTGCCATTGAAGTTGTAGTTTTCGATTTTAGCCATTGTTTATCTTTTTTTATTGGGTTATTTGTCTTTTTTTCTATTACCTTGGTTTTATACCTTTTTGAGTTCGTTAAGTATAATCTTTAAGTCTGTTTTTACCTTTAGAGTATACCGGATTTTACCTTGTCATTTTTTTTACCTCGCAAATTTAATAAAAAAACTTGTATTTATCTCCTTATTTTTATCATTTAAGATTTTTTTCAATTATCTTTGTAACAATTTAGAGCTTTTTTTAGTCTCTTTATTGACTTTTTTAAGTCGTTTTTCTATCATTTTTATTTTTCTCGCTGACCTATGTCTGATGTGTTAAATATCTTCTCTTCTCTGATTTCCGATCGTCTTGGAGCGACTGTGATGTCGCTTTCACCTCTTGCGGCTGCCGGAGGCGATCGTCGTTATTATCGCATCGTTCTCGATGATGCTCGTCATGTCATCGGTGTAGTGGCTGATAATCTCGCCGATGCCCATGCTTTTGTGTGTCTCTCTAAGGCGTTTGCCGACGTCGGTGTGAATGTGCCTCGAGTGCTCTGTCATAGCCGTGATTTCGCTTTTTATGTTGAGGAGGATCTCGGCGATCGCGATCTGCTCGCTGCCATCCGCCGGAATGACCCCAACCTGCCAGACCTGGTGCGTGCTTCGATCGACAATCTCTTAAAGATGCAACTCACTCCTTCGCAGGTGTGGATGCCCCATGTGGCTTATAAGCCCTTTTCTCCTCGCCTTGTAATGTGGGATCTCAATTATTTTAAGTATGAGTTCCTCCGTCCCCTTGCTCTCGATTTCGATGAGGATCGGCTTCAAGATGATTTTGAATCGTTCTGTCACTCTCTTTGCGCCACTGATCATCTGCTTTGGGGATTTATGATGCGAGACTGTCAGAGCCGCAATATTATGCTCCATCCCGATCCTTGTTTTATCGATTTCCAGGGTGGTCGCTTGGGTCCTTGTGTTTATGATGTGGTCTCTCTTCTCTGGCAAGCTCGTGCCCGCTTTTCACCCGATTTCCGGAATGCCATGCTGATGTATTATGCTCAGAATTTCGCTCGGCTTCGTCAACTTGACCCTTCGATGATCTTGGAATGTGCCGACCGATTTGCTCTATTCCGTACGCTTCAAGTGCTTGGTGCATACGGCTTTAGAGGTCTCGTGCAGAAGAGGGCTAAGTTTGTGGAGAGCATCCCTGAAGCTCTCGAAAATCTTGCCTATCTCTTGGATTGGGGAGCGGTGGATGGTTTCCCTTATTTGAAGAGTGTGTTGCGTAGGGTGGTGGTGTGTGACAAGTTCTCAAGGTCGACAGATGGTCGACTGCATGTCAAGGTGTTCAGCTTTTCGTATAAGCGGGGGTATCCGGAGGATCTTTCAGGCAACGGTGGCGGTTTTATGTTCGATTGCCGTGGTATGCACAATCCCGGGCGTTATGATGAGTATAAGCCCTTGACAGGTCGCGATCTTCCGGTGATACAGTTCCTTAAGGATAGGGGAGAGGCTGATGTTTTCGTCTCAAGGGCTGTCGAGATGGTGGCGCCGACTATCGATCGATATCTCAAGCGTGGCTTCTCTTCTTTGCAGATCGGTTTCGGTTGCACCGGCGGTCGCCATCGTTCGGTATATTGTGCGGAAAACAGCGCTCACGTTTTGGCTCAACGATTTCCGGATGCCATTTTCGAGATAGTACATCGCGAACAGGATATCCGCGAGACTCTCAATGAGCAATCCGCCTCTACGACCCCAGAAATTTAAGGAACACGCTCTAAATTTTTAACTATCCGTTTCTTTATTATAATAGGTGAATTTGTATGAAGGCTATGATTCTTGCCGCAGGGCTTGGCACTCGTCTTAAACCCTGGACTCTCTCTCATCCCAAGGCTTTGGTGCCGGTGGCGGGTGTGCCGATGTTGGAACGTGTGATCCGACGCTTGATCGATTTCGGTTTCGACGAGATCACGGTGAATGTGCATCATTTCTCTGATCAGATTGTAGATTTTCTAGCCGATAATTCTTTCGGTGCACGCATCTCTATCAGCGATGAGAGCGATTTGCTCCTCGACACGGGTGGCTCGCTATTGAAGGCGGCCCCTCTCATTTTCGCCGATGATACTCCCTGTCTCATTCACAATGTGGATATTCTGAGCGATGCGCCCCTCGACCGGTTGTTGCAACGCCACCTTGAGTCGGGACGCGATATCTCGCTGGTTTGTAGCCCTCGCGATTCGTCTCGTCGTCTTATCTTCGATGAGTCGGGACGGTTGGCCGGCTGGCATAATCTGAATAGTGATGAGTATCGACCTGCCGGCTTTACCCCCGCTGATGGTATGCGGGAGGTGGCTTTTAGCGGCATATATTTCGTGGGGCGTTCGATCCTGTCGACGTTGCAGAACTACTCCAATCAGGTGGATAGTCCGAAGTTTCCGGTGATGGATTTCTTCCTCTCTTCGCTCGATCGGCTCAACATCGGCGTGTTATGGCTCGATGACCTCCACCTGATCGACATCGGCAAACCCGACACGCTCCGTCAAGCCAACGACCTTTTAGAGCAATAGTATCATCGTTATAATCAATCAGTTGCGAGCGATTAGAGTTGCGAGCGATTAGAGTTCAGCTGCTTTCAGTTTTTCGGCATTTTCCGCCACGATGAGACGGTCGATACATTCCTGGATGTCGCCATCCATGAAGGCGGCAAGATTGTAGACGGTGTAGTTGATGCGATGGTCGGTGATGCGCCCTTGGGGATAGTTGTAGGTGCGGATCTTTGCCGAGCGGTCGCCGGTGCTCACCATGGTCTTGCGTTTAGAGGCTATATCGTCGAGATATTTCTGATGTTCTTTGTCATAGATGAAGGTGCGAAGTCGCGAGAGGGCACGCTCTTTGTTTTTGGGCTGGTCGCGAGTCTCGGTACATTCGATCAGGATCTCTTCTACTTGCCCGGTGTTGGGATTTTTCCAGTTATATCGCAGGCGGACTCCCGATTCGACTTTGTTGACGTTCTGACCGCCGGCACCTCCCGAACGGAAGGTGTCCCATTTGATCTCTCCTTCATGGATCTCGACATCAAATTCTTGTGCTTCGGGGAGCACTGCCACGGTCGCCGCCGAGGTGTGCACCCTCCCTTGGGTCTCGGTGGCCGGCACGCGTTGCACGCGATGCACCCCGCTCTCATATTTCATAGTGCCATAGACGCCGGCACCTGTCAGCGTGCATACGATCTCTTTGAATCCTCCGGCTGCCCCCTCGGAATATGAGGAGACTGCCAACTGCCAACCTTTCGATTCGGCATATTTCTGGTACATTCGGAAGAGGTCGCCGGCGAAGAGTGCCGCTTCGTCGCCCCCGGTGCCCCCTCGTATCTCCAATACCGCATTCTTCGAGTCGTCGGGATCTGCCGGTATCAGAAGCAATTTGATCTGCTCTTCGAGCTTCGGTAGCCGTTCGGTGCAGGCATCGATCTCTTCTTTGGCAAGTAGTCGCATCTCTTCGTCGCTCTCGCTTGCCAACATCTCTTTCGATTCGGCAAGGTTGCGGAGTGTGGTGACATACTCGCTTTTTACCTTTAAGATCTCTTCCAGATCATGATATTCCTTGGTGAGTCGCACATAGCGCGGTTGGTCGCTGATCACCGACGGGTCGGTGATCAAGGTGGAAACCTCTTCAAATCTCGAGTCTAATCCATCAAGACGACTCAGCAACACGTTTTCTGCCATTTTTTTCTTTATTATATAATGTGTGGGGCTGATAGAACCCCGTTTTTTGACTTTTTTTACTTTTTATGATGCAAAATTACGAAATAAAAGTGAATTTCTTTGTGTTTTTGCAAAATTAGTCGTAACTTTGTGCCCGTTATGCGCTTTAGGGCGTCTGACATCAATTTTTTTAACTAACTTATTCAATAAAACCGGCAAGTTTATGGCAACAAAAATTAGATTACAGCGTCATGGCCGCAAGGGCTACGCTTTTTATCCTATTGTAGTAGCCGATAGCAGGGCACCACGTGATGGTAGATTTATTGAGAGGATAGGTTCTTATAATCCGAACACTAATCCTGCTACAATAAGTTTAGACTTCGACCGTGCTTTGTATTGGGTAGAAGTAGGTGCAATCCCTACTGACACTGTTCGTTCAATCCTCTCTAAGGAGGGTGTGATGCTTATGAAGCATCTCAACGGCGGTGTGAAGAAAGGTGCTTTCTCTCAAGAAGAGGCTGAACGTCGTTTCAACGCTTGGAAAGCTGATCGCACCAAGGTTGCAGATGCCGCTAAGGCTAAATCTGAGGCTAAGGCTGCTGAAGAGGCTAAGGCTCGCTTCGAGGCTGAAGCTGAAAAGAATCGCCTCAAAGGTGAGGCTGTAGCTAAGAAGAAAGCTGAATTGATCGCAGCTCAAGAGGCTGCCGCTAAGGCTGCTCAAGAGGCTGAACAAGCTTCTGAAGCTACTGAAGCTCCCGCTGAGGCAGCTGAGTAATCAGCTCCCATCTCAACGAAAACCCGGAGGATGTGTCCCAATAAGACCCATCCTCTTTTTTTATCCCTATTTATTTGCTTTGTTGAACCATATATTAGAGTGCGTTCCTTAATAAAAAGAGGCTGTGGCTGATCATTGGTCGGACACAGCCTCTTTTTCTTTCATTACAGTTGAGATTATCTCGAGAGTAGGCGAAATAAAAAAAGGCATCCGAATGGATGCCTTTTTTGTAGCGGGATCGAGAATTGAACTCGAGACCTCCGGGTTATGAATCCGACGCTCTAACCAACTGAGCTATCCCGCCATTTCCGTTTTGCGAGTGCAAAGTTATATATAATTTTTGAATTAACCAAAGGTTTATATCATTTTTTTCACTAATTTTGTGTCAAATTATGGTTATGCTTAGTTTTTCATATCGCCCCATCTGTCTGATTTCACTCCTGTCGATGCTCTTTATCGGCTGTAACACAGGCATTGAGTCTACCAAACAGATCAAAATGTCAAGAGATGAACGGCGTGAGGTTCTCCCTACTGCCGAAGATCTTTTGTCTGATTCTATCGTCTCTCTGCCTCTCGCTGAGTGGCAGGTAGGCAAGAAGTTCGTCGTCGTCGATAATAAGGTGAGTTATGTCTTGGAGTCGGAGACTTTCCGCCGTTATGGCTCTTCACGCGATTCCCTCGCCGGTCATATCCTCCGCTTCGATGGCATCGAAACTCGCCCCACTCCCGGCGAGGAGCGTTCTGCCGTGATCCGATTCAAAGATGGCGAGGATCTCTTGAGATATAACACATCGCGTAGCCTCGACGATGCCCGCCTTCGCATCACAGGCCTCGACCTCCCCATGATGGTCGACCTCGATATGGTGGCTCTCGCCGATTCTATCCTCCGCAATCGTACCCTCTGGATCAAAACTTCTCTATGGTATGACGCTGCGGGCGAGAAAATCACCGGTCGTAAGTTTATTCCGGTCAAGATAGCTCGCGTCCGTCATGGCGATATGGTCTTCCCTCTTATCGTAGACTTCACCGACGATCAGGATCGCAACGCTTCGCTTTATCTCAACGTAAATCATACCTCCGGCCTCGGCGCCGATAGCCGTACTCTCCCCACTCTCTTCTCCCTCACAGACCCTAAAAAGTCTTACCCCTCGATCATCCCCGAGGTGTGGAATCTTATCCAATGTGGTGAGGTCCGTAACGGTATGACCAAGGAGGAGTGCAAACTCGCCCTCGGCAATCCCACCGACGTCGTCTCCGGATTCAATTGGAATAAAACCGTCGATATGTGGACCTATAAGGATGGTACTTTCCTTCAATTCGAAGATGGCCTCCTCGTACAGTTCCGCCATTAATCATAATACATCAAGCAAAACCTCTAATCAGAACGTCTCCATAATAATTATGATACAAGAAAATGTCGATATAACCCGCTTTACCACTTTCGGGGTCCCCGCTCGAGCTCGCTATTTTGCCGAATATTCCTCAGCCGATGAATTGCTCAAACTCTCGCGTGATATGCGATTCATCCATAGCCCTATCCTCCATATAGGAGGTGGCAGCAATCTTCTCTTTTTCGATACTTTCGATGGCTTGGTGCTTCATTCCAATATCCGTGGCATGGTGCGCTATGACAAGAATAATCATGAGACATACGCCATAGTCGGGGCAGGGGAGAAGTGGACCGATTTCGTCGACTGGACTCTCGATCAGGGACTCGCCGGGGTTGAAAACCTCGCCGGAATCCCGGGTGAGGTCGGAGCCTCGCCGGTGCAGAATGTAGGTGCCTACGGCGTCGAGGCAGGTGATGTCATCTTCTCTGTGGAGTGCTTCGACTTGTTTACTCGTAATATTGTCAAGTTCTCTGCCGAGGAGTGCAGCTTCGGCTATCGCGACAGTTTCTTCAAGCATGAGGGCAAGAACCGTTATATCGTGCTGCGTGTCTCTTTCAGACTGACTCCCGATACTCGTGCACGTCATCTCGACTATGGTCCCCTCACTGCCCTTCGCGATTCCCTCGGCCATGATCCCTCCATCCGCGAAGTGGCTGAAGAGGTGAAGCGTATCCGCGATTCCAAACTTCCCGACCCGGCTCTGATCGGCAGTGCCGGCAGTTTCTTCAAGAACCCGGTCGTGCATCGTGGCCAACTCGGCGAGATTAAGGCGCTGACCGGACATGAACTCTCCGGATACCCGGTGGGGAAGATGCATGTCAAACTCTCTGCCGCTTGGCTTATAGACCACGCCGGCATGAAGGGCGCTAAATATGGCGGAGCTCGAGTCTATGATCGCCAACCCCTCGTCATAGTCAATACCGGCAATGCCACCGCTCACGATGTCGCCACTCTCGCTCAGCAGGTCCGCGATGCCGTACGCAGCAAGTTCCTCATCGATCTTTCCCCGGAGGTCAATTATATCGATTCGAAGATTCATGTCACTATGCTCGGCACAGGTACTTCCAAGGGTATCCCCGAGATCGGTTGCAAGTGCCCGGTATGCACCTCTCCTTTTATTTATGATAAACGTACCCGCACCTCGGCGCTCATCCGCACCATGGGCCAAACCATCCTGATCGATGTCTCTCCCGACTTCCGTCAGCAAGCCCTCGCCGCCGATATCAGCCATATCGATGCCGTGCTCTTGACGCATAGCCATTACGACCATGTCGGAGGTATCGACGACTTGCGCCCTTATTGCGCTGTCCGCGACCTTCCCATTTATACCACCGCCGATGTCGAGGCTGACCTCCGCAAACGTTATGACTACTGCTTTAAGGAAAATCCTTATCCAGGTGTACCCACCTTCGACATCCGTCGCTTTGACGACCGCCCCTTCTGTATCAACGGACTTAAAATCGTGCCGATCACTGTGATGCATGGTCCCAATCCGATCACCTCTTTCCGTATCGGCGATTTTGCCTATATCACCGACGCCAAGACCATCGATGAGGAGAATATGGAAAAACTTCGAGGCGTCAGGGTCATGGTGCGCAACTTTTAAAATTTTTTCTTTAACTTTTTTGCCAAAACATTTGGTAGTTTCAAAAATTGTTACTAATTTTGCATCGCAATTGAGGGAATAACCCCAATAACCGGTCGATTAGTGTAGCGGTTAGCACGCCACCCTCTCACGGTGGAGACTCGGGTTCGAGTCCCGGATCGACTACCAATAAATCCGTAAGTCATTGATATTCGATGCTTACGGATTTTTGCTTTTATCCTCGGGATGCATTCTTGTTTTTTGCTCCCAATGTTATCCATATCTTTTAGTACCTACTGACTTTAATACTTCTTGAAATGAGAACTCATTCATGCTTTCGCCGAAAAAACGCCACTCTCTTTCTATAAGGTCGCTCCCGGAGAGATAATCGCCGGTGCCCACGATCTCTGCTCTTCGCTTCGTTGCCTCTTGTCGGGTAGGGTAGAGGTGGAACATACTCTCTTTAATGGAAATTTATCTCTCTTCGAAACTATCGGAGAGGGTTTTGTGATCGGTCTTAAACACCTCTATGGCCTCGACACTCACTTCTGCTGCAATTATCGTGCCATCGATACCTGTGGCATCATGGAGTTCGATAAGTCTCACTTTATCCAGCTTATCCAAAATAATAACCTGATTCTCGTAAATTATCTCAATTATCTCTCCCTCTACGCCCAAAAACCAATCTCCGTAATTCGCGACATAGCACCCCGATCTACTTCTCTCTTCCTCCCTGCACTCCTCAATGAGTTCACTTGCCGAAATGCCGACAATATCTCACTCGTCTCTCACAATATGCCAATCGCTCAATTCATCGAGAATGTTTTCAATATTAGTGAGGATGTACTGGAGTCGATGATCGAACGTGGTGCCGTTAGTCTCAAGTCCGATTCGTGCCTTGTCGTTAATGATATTGATGTTTTGTACTATTTTTAATTGTAGTTCATCAAAAGTTTGATTATATTTGCAGTCAAGAGTGTGTCGAGTAGTCGATTTCGCTCTTGACTGTTTCTCTTTTATTACCGGTTTATTTCAATTCTTGAAATCTAATAACAATATTTATGAACGATAAAAGTGTTCTGAAAATCAGATTGTCTCTCCTCAATTTCTTGGAG
>SFMJ01000194.1 GCA_004553095.1 Bacteroidales bacterium | reverse complement strand
GGAGAAACGCGAACTTTTCGCCGAACGTGAGCGCGAGGCTTCCGAACAAGAAGCAGCAGAGAGCAAGGTGTTGAAAATCACCGAATTTGTTACAGCCAACGACCTCGCTGTGATGATGGACGTGAATGTCAACCAGGTTATCGCCACTTGTATGAGCATCGGCGTGATGGTTTCTATCAACCAGCGCCTCGATGCCGAAACTATAAACATTGTTGCCGAGGAATTTGGCTTCAAAACCGAATATGTGAGCGCCGAGGTGGCTCAGGCTATCCAGGAAGAGGAGGACGATGAAGCCGATCTCATCCAGCGTCCGCCTATCGTCACCGTAATGGGTCACGTCGATCATGGTAAAACTTCGTTGCTCGACTACATCCGCAACGCCAATGTGATTGCCGGTGAGGCGGGTGGTATCACTCAGCACATCGGTGCCTACAACGTGAAACTCGCCGATGGCCGCCGTATCACTTTCCTCGATACTCCGGGCCACGAGGCTTTCACCGCTATGCGTGCCCGCGGTGCTAAGGTTACCGACATCGTTATCATTATCGTCGCTGCCGACGACAATGTGATGCCTCAAACTATCGAGGCTATCAACCACGCAAGCGCTGCCGGTGTGCCAATCATCTTCGCTATCAACAAAATCGATAAGCCTGCCGCTAACCCCGAAAAAATCAAGGAGGAACTCGCAAATATGAACTACCTCGTCGAGGATTGGGGCGGTAAATATCAGTCGCAAGAAATCTCGGCTAAGAAGGGTACCGGAGTGGATGAACTCATGGAAAAGGTGCTCCTCGAAGCCGAAATGCTCGACCTTAAGGCTAACCCCAACCGCAAGGCTGTCGGCTCTATCATCGAGTCGTCGCTCGACAAAGGTCGCGGCTATGTGGCTACTCTCCTCGTGCAGACAGGTACGCTCCGCGTTGGCGACATCATCCTCGCAGGTACTCACTACGGTAAGGTGAAGGCGATGTTCAACGAGCGTAACCAACGCATCAAGGAGGCAGGTCCTTCGGCTCCGGCTCTCGTCCTCGGTCTTAACGGCGCCCCGACTGCCGGCGACAAGTTTAATGTAATGGACACCGAGCAAGAGGCTCGCGAAATTGCCAATAAGCGCGAACAGTTGCAACGCGAACTCGGGCTCCGCACTCAAACTCACCTCACCCTCGAGGAAATCGGTCGCCGCCGTGCTATCGGCAACTTCAAGGAACTTAACATCATCGTCAAAGGCGATGTCGATGGCTCTATCGAGGCTCTCAGCGACTCGTTGATTAAACTCTCCACCGAGGAAATCCAGGTGAACGTAATCCACAAGGCTGTGGGTGCTATCAGCGAAAGCGATGTTACCCTCGCCGCCGCTTCCGATGCCGTTATCATCGGCTTCCAGGTGCGTCCTTCGGGCGCTGCCAAGAAGGCTGCCGAGCGTGAAGGTGTCGAAATCCGCCTCTATTCTATCATCTATGCCGCTATCGAGGATGTGAAATCGGCTATGGAAGGTATGCTCGCTCCCGAAATCAAGGAGGAGGTGGTCGGCAATGCCGAAGTGCTTCAAACCTACCACATCTCGAAGGTGGGCACTATCGCCGGTGCTATCGTCCGCGATGGCAAAATCAAGCGCAGCTGCAAGGTGCGCCTCATTCGCGATGGTATCGTGGTCTATTCAGGCGAACTTGGTAGCCTCAAGCGCTTCAAGGACGATGTGAAGGAGGTGGCTCTCGGCTACGATTGCGGTCTTAATATCGCCGGCTACAACGATGTGAAGGTGGGCGACGTTATCGAAGCCTACGAGGAAGTGGAAATCAAGAAATCTCTCTAACGGTTACATAATATTGCGGCTGCCCATCTCTTGGTGTGCAGCCGCTTTTGTTTTCTCATGAATGTCTATCTTAACATAGGTACTAATCTCGGCGACCGCGTCGCCAATATCGAAAGGGCTATCTCCGAGATAGAGGCGGCTTTTGGGTGCACTGCATTGCGCAGCGACATTGTGGAGTCGGAGCCTTGGGGCTTCTCATCCCCCAATATGTTTCTCAATATCGGTGTACTTGTCCGCTCTTCTCTCGCTCCCGAAGATATTCTCGACACCGTGAAACGCATTGAGCGCAAAATCTCGCCGCTCAGCCACCGCAATCCCGATGGCTCTTATGCCGACCGCATTGTGGACATCGACATTATGGACATCGAAGGGGTGGTGCTCGACTCTCCGGCGCTCACTGTGCCGCATCGCCACTTGCACGACCGCGATTTCTTCTTG
>SFMJ01000193.1 GCA_004553095.1 Bacteroidales bacterium | reverse complement strand
AATAAAACTCGCCAAATCATCGGTTGATGACTTGGCGAGTTCTTAATTTTAGCCTGCGGAGGGGGCAACCTGAAAAGTCAACACTTTTTCAGTGCCCTCGACTTGGTCGGCGGGATTTTTTGCTTTATTGTGCTTATTAAAAAATAGCTGTTTATCTTATTTGTTGGCTATTTTGACCCATGAGTCTTTCTGTTTCTCTTATTTGTTGGCTATTTTGGCCCATGAGTCTTTCAGACCTACGGTCTTATTGAAGACGGGGTGAGAGGGGGTTGTGTCGGGATCTACGACGTAATAACCGAGTCTCTGGAACTGATAGTGGTCACCGGCGTTGATACGCTGAGCGAGCCAGGGTTCGATCTTGACATTGCTTCTGATCTTGAGGGAATCGGGATTGATCAGATCGCGGAAATCGCCATCGTAAGCAGCGGGGTTCTCGACGCTGAAGAGGCGGTCGTAATCGCGTATTTCGGCGTCAACGGCTGTAGGCACAGAGACCCAATGGAGAGTACCCTTGACCTTGCGATCGGAGCCCGGGAGGCCGCTACGGGTGTCAGGATCGTAAGTGGCATGAATTTCGGTGATTTCTCCATTCTCGTCCTTGACAACACCGGTGCACTTGATGATATAAGCACCCTTGAGGCGCACCTCCTTGTCGGGAGAGAGTCGGAAGAACTTCTTGGGGGGATTCTCCATGAAATCCTCGCGTTCGATCCAGAGTTCGCGGGAGAAAGGCATCTCGTGAGTACCCTCGGCGGGGTTCTCGGGGTTATTCTCCATAGTCATGGTCTCGGTGAGGTCGGCAGGATAATTGTCGAGTACGAGCTTGACGGGGTTTTGGACCACGCTGACACGAGTGGCAGTCTTATTGAGGTTCTCGCGGATGGAGTGTTCGAGGAGTTCGATATGGTTGAGGGCTTCATAACGAGTGTAACCGATACGCGTCACGAAATCCTTGATAGACTCCGGGGTGTATCCACGACGGCGGAGGCCCTTGAGCGTAGGCATACGAGGATCGTCCCAACCTGACACGAGTCCCTCCTTGACGAGCTGGAGGAGTTTTCGTTTGCTCATCACTGTGTAAGTGAGGTTGAGACGGTTGAACTCGATCTGACGAGGGCAGTAAGACTCATCGGCGAGTTCCTTGACGAAATACTCATAGAGGGGTCGATGAGGCACGAACTCGAGAGTACAGATGGAGTGAGTAACACCCTCGAAATAATCGCTCTGGCCATGCGCATAGTCATACATGGGATAAACCTTCCAGGTGTCGCCGGTGCGCCAATGTGGCGTCTTGATGATGCGATACATGATAGGATCGCGGAAGTGCATATTATCGCTTGCCATATCGATTTTGGCACGGAGCACCATAGAGCCCTCGTCGAACTCGCCCTTGTTCATACGGATGAAGAGGTCGAGGTTTTCCTCGACGGGACGGTCGCGGTAGGGGGAATTAGTGCCGGGAGTGGTGGGAGTGCCCTTCTGCTGAGCGATTTGCTCTGAAGACTGCTCATCGACGTAAGCCTTACCCTCCTTGATGAGACGGATGGCGAGGTCGAAGAGTTGTTGGAAATAATCGCTGGCATAATAGAGGCGGTCGCCCCAGTCATAACCGAGCCAATGGATATCCTCCATGATGGCGTTGACATATTCGGTATCCTCCTTCTGGGGGTTGGTATCATCGAAGCGGAGGTTGCACGTACCGCCGAACTTTTCGGCGGCACCGAAGTCCATGATGAAAGCCTTGGCGTGACCGATATGAAGATAGCCGTTAGGTTCGGGCGGGAAGCGTGTGTTGAGTCTGCCACCATTTTTGCCGGCAGCGAGGTCGTCGGCAATTTCTTGTTCCACGAAGTTGAGGCCGGAACCATTCACGAGATCGTCATCTTTGATAATTTCTTCCATAGAAATAAAGTAAAAAAAGTAAGAGGAGCGACATACATCGGCAGCGCGGCGAGGAGAGGGAGTAAGAGGAGAGTTGAGAGTGCGTCTGACTCGACGATAAAAAGATAGTCGCTGACAAAAAGAAAATAAGATTTGCAAAAATAGTAAAAAACTTGCAAATGATATATAAAACGGGGTAAAAAAATAGCAAAATGATATGATAAAAAAAGAAGACAAGAGCAAATAGTGGGTGTAGGGAGTGTTAGAAAGAGGTGATGGCAGAGATAAAAAAGAGGTGATGGCAGAGATAAAAGAATAAAAAAAGGGGGACAATAGATAATAAAGGGGGAATAGTCTGCGTTATAAAGATGTAATA
>SFMJ01000192.1 GCA_004553095.1 Bacteroidales bacterium | reverse complement strand
CCATCGATGATGTCTCTTCGCTCGATGATATCGTCCGTGACCTCAGCCGTTTCTCTAAGGTGAGCGTCGACCGAGATATGACCATCATCTGTGTGGTCGGAGACCTCCAATGGCATAATAGCGGTCTCGAATCCCTCGCTCTTGAGGCTATGAGCCAAATACCCGTCAGAATGATCTCTTACGGCGGTAGCGACCATAATATCTCATTCCTCGTGCGACATGAGGATAAGGTGGCTGCCCTAAATGCTCTCAGCTGTCATCTCTTCAATCATTAATATCAATCATTCATCATTCAGATTAATCCATCTTTTACGACGGGAAATACCCATTCCGCTTTCTTTTATGAATACGCCCTATTATCTCTACGACCTCTCTCTCCTTCGTAAGACTCTCAATACCATCCGCGAGCAGGTGGCAGGTTATAATTACAAGGTCCATTATGCCATCAAGGCAAATAATGATGCCCGCATCCTACAGGAGATCGCTGCCGCCGGTTTCGGTGTCGATTCGGTAAGCATCGGTGAGATCCACCATGCCATCAAGTGCGGATTCCATCCCTCTAATATCGCTTACGCCGGTGTCGGTAAAACCGATAAGGAAATCGCCGAGGCTATCGATCTGGCCATCGGTTGCTTCAATGTCGAGTCGGTCGAGGAGTTGCAGATCATCAGCGAGATTGCTGCCGCCAAGGGGGCTGTCGCTAATGTCGCTCTCCGCATCAACCCCGATATCGACGCTCATACCCATCATTACATCACCACCGGCCTCGCCGAAAATAAGTTCGGAATCTCGCTCCATCTCCTCGATCGTGCCCTGCAACTGGCAAAGTCGCTCCCTGCCATAAATATGCGTGGATTCCATTTCCATATCGGCAGCCAGATACTTACCAACGAGCCTTTCGCTCTCCTCTGTAGCCGTATCATCCCAATCCTCCGAAAGGCACAGGTGGAGTATGGCTTCTCTTCGATCGATTATATCAATGTCGGAGGCGGACTCGGCATCGATTATGACAACCCGATGGAGAACCCTATACCCGATTTCAAAGGCTATTTCGATACGTTCAAACAAAACTTATCCCTCCCCGAGGGTATCCAACTCCATTTCGAACTCGGTAGGGCAGTGGTGGCACAGTGTGGTTCGCTTATCACCAAGGTGATTTATGTCAAGCAGTGCCAATCGAAGCAGATTGTTATCGTTGATGCCGGTATGAACAATCTTATCCGCCCCGCCCTCTATCAGGCTTACCACAAGATCGAGAATCTCTCCGCTCGTGGCGAGGATCAGGCCGTCTATGATGTCGTCGGACCTATCTGTGAGTCTTCTGATACTTTCGCTGAGGCACGTACACTCCCTGTTACCCGACGTGGCGATATCCTCGCCATCCGATCTGCAGGCGCTTATGGTGCCTCTATGGCTTCCTGCTATAACATGCGCCCCGAAGCCCCGGCTGTTTATTCCGAAGAGTAATATCCTCAAACCTCCCTTAACTCTTAGTATCATGCAAAGAAGAGAATCGTATGTTGACATAGCCAAGGCCTTCGCCATTATTGCCGTAGTCGTCGGACATATCGGCTCGTCTTTTGCATCTTCTCCCCTCATCCCCGATCTCCATAAGTTTATCTATATCTGGCATGTCCCGGTGTTCTTTATGATCGGCGGTTTTTTCCTTAGCGATGATCGACTCTTGAACCCCCTCTCTTTCATTAAGGGTAAGTTCAAGTCGCTCTATCTCCCGATGATAGCCATTTATCTCGGGGTGTCGCTTTTCCACAATCTCTTCTTCGATTGGGGGTGGTATTCCACCATGGTCGATTATGGGGGAAAGTGTGTAGCCCCTTGGACTCTCGCTTCTTATCTCAAGCAGTCCTTCCTTATCATCTGCTTGGCAGGCAGAGAACCCCTCCTCGGGGCTATGTGGTTCGTTATCGTCCTATTTATCGCTCTCTGCGGCCTCTCTGTCATCTCCTACATCGCCAAGCGATGGTCATCCGATCGTCTACCCTTCGAGATCTTACGAGCTTCGATACTCTTCGCTCTTTTCCTCATCGCCTATTGTTTGTCGCGTTGGAATATTCTCTCGGTGCCTCGTTTCAACAATTCTTTCACCGCGATGTGGTTAATATATCTCGGCATGTTGATCCGCCGTTGGAATATCTCGTTCGATCGGCTGCTCCCGGCTCTCATTTTTGCTGCGGTTGTCGTTCTGTATACATATATCACACGCGGTGTATCCCTTAATGAGAACAGATTTGACGGCGTTGTTATACTGTCCCTCACATCCTTCTGCG
>SFMJ01000036.1 GCA_004553095.1 Bacteroidales bacterium | reverse complement strand
CACGCATCCTTGTCTTATCAGATAAAAGTCGAAGCGAAGAGAGCATCTTACTCAGCGGCAGCCTCAGTGTCAGCCTCCTCCTTCTTCTCCTCCTCCTTGGTAAACTTAACGAAGCCGGCTCCGATGAGGATGTTATACCAAGTAAAGAGTTTCTTGACATCGCTGTCATGGACACGATCGCGATCGAAATCGGTAACGATCTCGGCAAACTTATCCTTCAGGCCCTTAGAAGCGACGAGAGCCTTCACATCGATGGGCTGACCTTGGCAATTAGCGAAAACCTTATCGAGGATTTCACCCAGAGGGGTGTCGCCCGACTCGGTATACATGGCGATATCACCGAGGCAGATGAGTTTGTCACGACTTTGAGCGGGGAAACGGCGACCTGTGCCGAGTTCCTCAACGATCAGAGAGCCCTTGGCTTGGGTGATGATCTTGAAAAGACCCGGTTTGCCACTGATAGATATAATTTCTCTAAGCATAATATAAACTAAATTATATGATCAAAAAATTAATAAAAAACTACAACAAAAGAGGATCGAGGAGGCTATCGACCTGAGTCAACAGCGAATGGGAGTCATCATTAAATATCATCGCCACGGGGATATCGCCGAAATCGGCATACTCACTACTCTGGGCATCGATGCGGGCTTTGACCTGCTCGATGTCGACACCATCGCGTCGACAGCTGCGCAGTATGCGAAGATCCTCGGGAGCAGAGACCACCCACATAGCATCAAGTTGCAGATAGAGTCTGCTTGTCTTCATGATCGCCGACTCGACGAACACCGGATCGGGATGTCTATCGGCGAAGCGAGCCACATCCTCTCTGACGGCGCTATGCACCAGATGATTGAGCCAAGTACGCGCCACCGAATCATGAAAAACGATCTTAGCCACCTCCTTAGTGGCGATCGTCCCATCAGGGGCGATGCAATGGCTGCCAAAGCGTCGAGCGATAGCCTCACGAAGTTCGGGCGACTCATTGAGAATACGCTTGGCTTGCGAATCGCAGTCATAGACCGACAGCCCCTTAGCCCGAAGAAGGCGAGAGACCACGCTTTTGCCAGCACCTATGCCACCGGTAATGCCTATCATTTCTTCTTCACCAAAGTATACTCCACGCTATCTGTGGAGAGAGTCGGATTGATAATAGAACCGGAACTATCTACCAGATAGAGAGGGATTCTCGAGCCGGGAGTCTTGTAAGTGTCTTGATAATCGACATAGACACGGATCGGGAAAGAATCATCATTAAAACGGCTCATCGGGACATAGAACGAGACCGGAACGCTATTGGGGAACAAAAGTAGCCCCTCGCCGGCGGGGAGGTTGTCGACATCGACTCGTATGTAAGTTTCCTTACGCACCAAAGGCTCGACATTGATCCGGACCTCGATCTCCGAAGGGATGAGTTTGACATTAGCCGGAGCGATGATCGGCACGGTGACAACGATAGACTGCGACAGATCCTTTTTGACCACCTTCTTGGTGTAGACCCGACGGAGGGTATCGGCCTCATCACGTATCGAATATGCCAACACCGAGCCTTTGACCGGCGTTGGGCTTCCGCTGATGACATAACCGGAAGCGGCGGTAAGGTCGGACTGCACCACGATCGGCACACGCCGGCCGGGCTGGTCGGTATAATAGAGGCGGAGCGAATCGATCGAGATGCCGGAGATAGAGGCATTAGAACCAATATCCGCCTTGATCTCGGCATTAAGGTCGGAGGCAGAGATGCGGAAGACACCATTGCGAGCATAATCCTCGAAATTGACATCGATCACCGGATTCTTGAACACACCGCTACGCAGGATATTAGTGCCCTTGTCGCGAAGAGAGACATGGAAATCGGCGGGAGGATCGGTGATAAAAGTCACCGAATCGGGGATATTGCGGATGGAGAACTGTACCTCGTAAGACTGCGAGACACTCTCATTCAGAGCGGTGATGAACCAGAAGATTGTAGCGATAACCACAAAAACGAGAAACATCAAGGCATCATGCGACCTCGACGAAGCCTTGATCCGTCGCCACAGAGCCTTGATATTTTCTACACGAGTGCCCACGTCGATGTGGAATGATAAAAAATCAGACTTGATTACTTTTTGAGGGCTTCCTCCTTGCTTTCATCGCTAACGAGGAAGAGAGATCCCTTGTCAAACTTGAGGGTAACGCCATCAGAGACTTCGACGATAGCCGTATCAACCTCGACGCTACGGATCTTGCCATGGATGCCGCCGGCAGATACGACACGGTCGCCCTTCTTCATGGCATCGCGTTGCTTCTTCAGATCCTTCTGACGCTTGGACTGAGGACGGATCATAACGAAATAGAAGATGGCGATCATCGCCACAATCATGAGGATGCCGGACCAGCCACCACCTTGGGCTTGCTGAAGCAAGATTGCAATAAGAATATTCATAATATTATTTTGGTGTTAATTAATTATTTTTGATAATTGGGCTTATAGAGCCTATATGGCTAATAAGTTGTAATTCAGACTGTGCGGAGTTTATTCTCCTTCTGGAGGCGAGAGATGATCGATCCGAGGATGCCATGCACGAACTGGCCACTGCGAGGAGTGGAATAACTCTTGGCCATCTCTATATACTCATTGACGCTCACCTGGATAGGGATCTTGGGGAAATTAAAGATTTCGGCGATAGCCGTTTCGAGGATCACGATATCCATGAATGCGAGACGGTCCTTATCCCAATTAGATCCGGAGACAGCATCATCGATAAGCAGGCGATACTGTTCCTTATTATTATATAGAGCTCTGATCAGTTCGGCGCCGAAGCGAGCATCCTCCTCATCCTTATACTTATCGAGCACGACATTGAGGCAATCGCCATTTTCGATGCGGCGTATCGACTTGAGTACGAAAGTCGAGAGGATATCGATATCATCATTCCAGAACACCGACATGCTCTCGAGGCACTCGAGGAAATCGGGGTTGGTGAATATGATATGGCGATAGAGGTCTCTGAGGAAAGCGGCATCATCGGCTGCTGAGGTGGAAGGGAGCGACATATAATAGCCATAGATATCCGAAGACTTGATGGCATCGAGGAGTTTGTGCATCATGATCGGATCCTCTTCATACCAAGAGATCTTATTATCGCGGATATACTTGAGGAGGATCGGGTCGTTACGGAGGATATCGATAGCTTGATTTTCGACGAAACGGAGATTGGGGTTGATATCCTGTTCGGTAGGGAGGTGTTTATGCCGAGCCTCATCGAGGAGTCTCTCCTCGAGGTCGGAGAGTTCGACCGGGAGATATAGGAGTCGCATATAGAGTTGGCGCGACATGTTAAGGCTATTCTCGAGAGCAGAGAGGGCATCTAACACATTATCTTGCGAAGTGAGGAAATTGACGAAAGTGCGGTTCATCATCTCCTTCATACGCTCCAGACCCTTGAGGGTATAATTCTCACGCTGAGAAATCAGGGAGAGGAGAGCAGGCACATTGATGATAACCAGATTGAAGAGGTCACGCCAAAGATTATCCTCGGGAGCATTATGGTTTTTGCTCAGATCCTTCAGATAATTCTTATACAGGCCGGACTCCCGGACAGCTTCAGCCACGGCGGGGAGGGCATCGAGGAGTTGTGAAGGGGCAGACTTGCTTTGCTCGATCAGCTGCTTGATGGTATCATCGATAAGAAGTCGAGAGATAAAGCGAGTTTTAAGGAGGGGGCGATCGCCGGGACGTCGCTCTATATATTCCGCCACCTTAATAAGGAGCAAGAGCAAATCTTGATATAGGGCGAAAGAGAAACGCTTCTCCTTGGTAGGCGCCGAGGGATTTCGCTCGAGCGTGAATTGCTTTTCGACTAACAGAAACGAATAGAGTGTCTGTATTACTTTGATACGTATTAAGATACGATTGATCATAACTCTTTATGATAAATTCAGATTCAGATAAATGGGGTGTAAAGAGGGAAGAATGGTGAGATTAAAGACACCGGTCTTGCCACTTAGCGTCACAAAGTTACACTTTAATTGTGACGTATGCAAATTTTTCTACAAAATGCCACGTTGACGGACCACTTCATACATCATAACTCCGGCGGCGACCGAGACATTGAGCGATCCGATATTTCCCTGCATTGGTATAGCCACGAGTTCGTCGCAGAGTCTCAGCACCTCATCAGAGATGCCGACATCCTCGCTACCCATCACCACGGCAGTTGGGACAGAGAAATCGCAGTCGGTATATAGGGTGGAAGCCTTCTCGGTGGCAGCCACCACCTTGATGCCGGAATCCTTGAGGAATCTGACGGCGGCTACCAGGTCATTTTCGCGGCATACGGGGATATAGAAGAGAGCGCCGGCCGAAGTTTTGACGGCGTCGGCGGTTACCGAGACGCTATTGCGCTTGGGTATGACGATGCCATTGACACCGGAGCAGTCGGCAGTACGGGCGATAGCGCCGAAATTGCGAATATCGGTGAGGCCGTCGAGCACGAGAATGAAGGGGTTGGCGCCATCCTCATAGAGGGCCGGGAGGAGATGATCGAGGCGATGATAAGTCACCGGAGAGATCTGGGCGATGACACCCTGATGATTCTTGGAAGTGATGCGATTGAGACGCTCCTGAGGCACGCGCTGTGTCAGGATGTCGAACTGTCTGATTTTGGCGAGCAACTCGCGTGCGAGGTCGCCGCCGAGATCCTTGCGGATCAAGACTTTATCTATACTTTTGCCGGCGTCGATGGCTTCGATCACGGCTCTTATTCCGAAGATATAATCCATAGGGGATAATAGAGCAAATATGGGATTATGAGTTAAGAATTATTGGTAAGAAGGGCTTTGGCGGCGGAGATGGCTTGTTCGGAGACTTCACTGCCGGATATCATGGCAGCAATCTCGAGGACTCGCATTTCGGGAGAGAGGGGTGTCACCATGGTGATGGTGCGGGCATCTTCATCGCGTTTAAAGACCTTGAAATGGGCGTCGCCCTTGGCGGCGACTTGCGGGAGGTGGGTAATAGCCATGACCTGCATATTGCGGGCCATATCATGCATCATCTTGCCCATCTTATCGGCTATTTCTCCCGACACACCGGTGTCTACCTCATCGAAGATGATGGTGGGTAGATTGACATAACGGGCGAGTATCGCCTTGAGCGAGAGCATGGTGCGAGCGAGCTCACCACCTGAAGCAACGGCATCGATGGGCATAAGTTGACCATTCTTATTGAACGAGCATAGGAACTTCACCTCATCCTGACCGGAGGGGCACAACTTTCGCGAAGCCACCTCGACCTTGAAATTGATGTTGGGAAGGCCGAGTGGACGTGCCAACTCGCATATTTTGTCTTGGAGGCACTCGGCGCCGTGGCGGCGCGACTCGGAGAGGTCGGCGGCGAGGCGTTTGAGGTCGGCAGCGAGTGCATGCGCCTTGCTTTCGAGCATAGGGAGTTGATCGTCGGAATCATCGGCTACAGCCACCTGACGTTTGAGATCCTCATAGAGGTCGACGAGTTCATCGGCAGAAGCGACGTTAAACTGACGGATTTGCTCATAATAGAGATTCATTCGCGCCGAGAGACGTTCGAGCGAAGCGGGGTCGGTGTCGAGCGAAGCATTAAGATCGTCGATGGTCTCATAGATATCACGGCACTCGGAGAGGAGATTTCGGAGTCGCTGAGGTATCGAGGCAGAGGCATCGGCGGTCAACTTCGGGTCGAGGATTGCGAAATTGATCTTATCGGCGAGGGCTGCGGCTTGTGGGAGGATCGACTGCATACCGGCGGGGTTATCGCCCAAGAGGGAGGAGAGGGCGGCAAGGCGTTCCTTGATGTCATTGGCGTCGGAGAGAGCTTCGAAGCGGCGTTCGATCTCGGCGAGTTCACCCTTACTCGGGGAGAGAGTATTGAGTTGGGAGAGTCGGAAGCGGAGGAAATCGATATTCTTTGCGGCACGAGTTCGCTCATCGCGTCTTACCTTAATCTCATGGATGGTCTCAACATAATCGTTGAAAAGCTGCTGATATTCGGTGCGGAGGGTGGCATTATCGGAGAGGGTGTCAAGGATATGGAGCCGTTCGGTGGGGTCGGATATCCGGATATTTGCATGTTGGGAGTGAATATCGATAAGACGCGGGGCGATGGCAGTGAGAGTCTGGAGGGTGACCGGCTGGTCGTTGACGAAGACTCTGGAACGTCCGGATGCACTGATCTCTCGGCGCACGGAGATAGAGGGAGCTCCGCCATCGTCGATCCAATCGATACCCTTCTCCTCGAAGAGGGGGCGGAGATCAGGGTCGACATTCTCGAAGAGGGCATCGACCACCGACTTGGTGGTGCCATCAGAGATATAGCGAGTATCGGCACGTCCGCCCATAACCAAGGAGAGTGCGCCGAGGATAATCGACTTTCCGGCACCCGTTTCACCGGTGATGATGGTGAGGCCGGGGGCGAACTCCAATTCGAGATGGGAGATAAGTGCGTAATTATCGATAACGAGAGACTTCAGCATAGGTCGCTAAGAGGGGAGGATGAAGAACAGGGTTACTTCGTATCCGGATTTTTTATCTTGTTAAGTCGAGTAGACTCGGTGGGATAGATCGGCTGGAGGATGTCGTAGACCTTCTGTCGTTCGGTTTCGGGAGCCTTGGAATATATATTTACCAGTTCATCGAGTTTGGCATCTCTGAATATGGATAGAGCCACCGACATTGGGGCCGATTCATAAATTTTCTTGATTTCGGAGAGCGACTCGGTGATGACGCCACGTCCCTTGTCGGGAGATGTGACCATCTCATCGAGGCCCTTGCGATGGTAGTTGTAGAGGAGGCTGCGGATGCCTGATGTATTGCCATCGGTATAGGAGTTGAGCACAGCAGCACGATTCTTATTATCCTCGAAAGTACGCCAGCCGATTTCGCCCGACGACTGCTGATACTGCACGATGCTCTGCACCCGCTCATAGAAGCGTTCGCCGCCGAGATAGGAGAAAGTATCGAAATCGAGAGCCAGGAGGAGGAAGGCGTAATAATCGATGATGGCAGTAAGGTTGCTTTCGGGAGCCGTCTCATTATAAGTCAAGGGGTCGCCGTCGCGATAATTGAACTCCACGCGATTATCCTTAAAATTGAAAATGGTGGTGGTATAAGTGCTATTATAAACCGGACGTATGAGTTGGACCTGGAGGTCACCCTTGATTCGCTCATCTACATACTCGCTGACGGTGAGGTAGAAATTTATCTCGATTCGTTCGACGGGAGAGAAAGTGGCGTCGGTGAAGCGTGTTTCGTTGAGATAGGTTGTGATTTCCTCTTTGAGCGACTCGAAGACGCTACGATTGGTACCCTCTATCTTCTGAGAATTGATCTCCACATTGGCCTTAAACTCCTGGGCTACAGATATTGTCGAACCGACAGAAAGGCATAGCAAGAGCATCAACACCCGGAGAGGGCGCAACAGAGAGCGACGAATGGGAAGATAATCAAAGAGAGTCATAGACATTAAGAGTGGGTTCCTAAGAAATTAAACTTTATCATCTGCAGGGACTTTGCGGAGCGAGACGATGGAATCGACGATATCGGCTGCGACATCTTGCTTCGACTTGAGGGTATAAGCTATCTGCGAGCGATGAGTGATGATGGTGACCTTGTTGGTGTCGGTACGGAATCCGGCACCGGGGTCACGGAGGGAATTGAGCACGATCATATCGAGGTGTTTGCGATCGAGTTTGGCGAGGGCATTGTCGATAGGGTGATCTGTCTCGAGTGCGAAACCGACAAGAGTCTGACCGGGACGGCGGCATGCGCCACATTCGGCGGCGATATCGGGGTTTTCGACGAGTTCAATCTGCATGCTGTCAGTGAGTTCGCGTTTTATTTTGGAGTCTGCCTGAGTGGCGGGGCGATAGTCGGCGACGGCAGC
The DNA here is from genome assembly GCA_004553095.1 of Bacteroidales bacterium. Taxonomy (GTDB): domain Bacteria; phylum Bacteroidota; class Bacteroidia; order Bacteroidales; family Muribaculaceae; genus Lepagella. The sequence continues at coordinate 4,226 of SFMJ01000036.1, read as the reverse complement.
GGAGAATATCATGACATCGGCAGATGCGGCGGCATCGAGGGCAGCTTGGTGCATCTCGAGAGCCGAGGAGACATCGATGCGGGAGGCTACACCGGGAGGGGTGTCAAGAGCCACCGGGCCGGCGATGAGGGAGACTTCGGCGCCACGATCGGCACACTCACGAGCGATGGCGAAGCCCATCTTTCCGGTAGAGAAATTGCCGATAAAGCGCACCGGGTCGATCTTCTCGTAGGTGGGTCCGGCGGTGATTGCCACCTTGACACCTTCGAGATCACGGCGACGGTTGAAATGGTCGACGATGCGAGAGAGTATAACCTCAGGTTCCTCCATTCTGCCGCGCCCCACGAGGTGAGATGCGAGTTCACCGGAGGCGGGGTAGATCACCTCTACCCCATCGGCTTCGAGTGTGGCGATGTTGCGTTGGGTGGAGGGATGGCTCCACATGTCGAGGTCCATAGCCGGAGCCACCATAACATGGTGTTTGGCAGAGAGATAGGTAGTGATGAGCATATTGTCAGCCACTCCTGTGGCCATCTTGGCTATTGTGGAGGCAGTGGCGGGGGCAATGATCATCAGGTCAGCCCATAGGCCGAGTGAAACATGGCTGTTCCACTGGCCGGTGTTGGCGGTGAAGAACTCGCTGATAACCGGTCGACCGCTAAGGGCGGAGAGGGTGACGGGGGTGATGAACTCACGGCCATTAGGGGTGATGACCACCTGCACCTCGGCGCCTGCCTTGACGAGAAGGCGGAGGAGATGAGCCGACTTATAGGCGGCGATGCCGCCGCTGATGCCAAGCACTATATGTTTGCCTTTGAGCATGATAGGGATATACTACAGGGTGATGACGGATTATTGCGTGCTCTTGGGGGGATATACCTCGTAATAGAGGGCAGTCATGACATCCTTGGTGTTCTTGGGGAAATCAGCCTGCATAGCCCAGGAATAGAACGAGCGTTCGAGGCGGAACACCTCCTTGACGGGGCGACCTTTGTGCTTGCCGAAGTTGAACACCGGTTCGTTTTGGTCGTTGAGCACGATTCGCGAGGCGAGGTCGAGGGCTCGACCGGAGCGGGAGAAGTCAGCCAACTTTTTGACATCATTTTCGAGCTGGGGATAGCGGTCGAGTTGAGATTGGAGCACCTCGTAGGTGGCGCGAGTGTCGGCGAGTGCGGAGTGAGCATCTTCGAGTTCCTTGCCGCAATAGAAGCGATAGGCAGCCACGAGTGTGCGTTGTTCCATCTTGTGGAAGATGTTCTGCACGTCGACGAAATTACGGCCGGCGATGGTGAAATTGACACCTACGCGAGCGAACTCCTCGATGAGGAGAGGAACGTCGAATTTGTTGGAATTATATCCGGCGATGTCGGCATCGTTGAAGACCTCGAGGAGGTGTTGAGCCACCTGAGCGAATGTGGGCTTATCGGCGACATCCTGATCGGTGATATGATGGACAGCAGTGCTTGCCTCGGGGATGTGGATACCGGGGTTGATGCGCATGGCTTCGGAGACCTCACTGCCATCGGGGAGCACCTTGATATAGCAGATCTCGACGATACGGTCGGTGAGGATGTTGGTGCCGGTGGTTTCGAGGTCGAAGAATACGAGAGGGCGAGACAGATTCAGTTTCATAGCACTTGCATTGGCATTTGGATAGTGATCAGATCGTCGTCATCGCGCTTCTCGAGACCGGAGAAGATGCCGGGGCGTGCGGGGTCGGCAAGCTTGATAACTACGGTATCATCCTGTATATTCGAGAGGATTTCGACCATAAAGACGCCGTTGAAACCGACTACCATACTATTTCCGGCATATTCGCAGGGAACGCGTTCCTCAGCCGAAGTGCCATAATCGAGGTCTTGGGCTGAGAGGATCACCTCGTTGGGTTGGACATTGAGCACCACCAAGCTTGAGGACTTGGGTGCAAAGAGGTTGACACGGCGGAGAGCCTTGATCATTGATGCGCGGTCAACTACGAGCGAGAATGGATTGTTCTCGGGGATGACACGAGCGTAATTGGGGTAACGGCCATTGATGAAAACCGAATAGAGGAGATACTCGCCAAACTCGAAAGTGCCACCCTTGGGATCGAAAACGATCTTGATGTCGGTATCCTCCTTAGAGATAAGAGATTGGAGCACGCCGGCAGTTTTGGCGGGGAGTATGAATGAGTTTTCGATAGCCGGCGACTTCTGGGCGTTGATATAGCGCACGAGTTTGTGGGTGTCGGAGCTAACGAAGGTGATGTCGTGTTCGTGGATATCGAAGAAGATACCGGTCATAACGGGGCGAGAATTGTCGGTGCTGACGGCGAACCAGGTATTGTTGATACCTTTGAGCACCATTTCAGCGGGGAGTATCAATTCGCAAGCATCTTCGGGGAGATCGCGGCGAGATGGATACTCAGAGGCGTCGACACCCATGAAGTTGAAGTGACCGTTGAGGAATCGGAGGTCGATCTCCTTGGTATCATCGTTGATGAAGAAATTGAGGGGCTGATTGTCGATCTCCTTGGTGATTTCGAGGAGTCGGCGAGCCTGAACGGCGATGGCACCCTCACCCTCGCAGTCGAACACGGGGAGGTAGGCGGTGAGAACATTCTCGGAATCAGAACCTGTAATGCTGAGGCGATCGCCCTCAACACGGAGGAGGAAATTTTCGAGGATCTTGATAGCATTTTTTGAGCTTATGACTTTAGCAACAGCCTGCAGTTGCTGTTGGAAAGCCTTGCCTTCTACACTAAATTTCATTGTAATAGACTTATATAAGACTGTTAATTAAATTCGGAGTAAGTAATAAAGGGGAGGTGTGAAAGATAGTGTTTCGCCACACCTCCTCAATCTGCAAATATAATAAAATTTTTTGAAACGAGAAAGGAGTATGAGCATAAAAAAAGAAAGAGGCTGTGTATATGGATTACACAGCCTCCCAAATATGGTTCAATCAGGCTACATTTCGGCTTGAAATGCAGTGGGATTGTATTAGTTTTCTTCTTCAGCAACGACGTCGAATTCGATGTCAGCGCTCACATCGCGGAGGAAGTGAACGATAGCCTTGTAAGAGCCGAGCTTCTTAACAGTTTCGAGTTCGATGATCTTGCGGTCGATGTTGTGACCGATCTTAGCGAGCTCACCTGCGATAGTGGCAGCGTTGACCGAGCCATAGATATTGCCATTGGCAGCGGCTTTAGCAGTGATGGTGAACTTCACATCGGCGAGAGCTGCAGCAGCGGCTTCAGCCTCTTCGTGGATCTTAGCGATCTTGTGAGCGCGTTGTTTTTGGTCTTCAGCGAGACGTTTGAGAGCGGCGTCAGAAGCGATGATGGCCAGACCTTGGGGGATGAGGTAGTTGCGGCCATAACCGCTTTTCACCTCGACAACATCATCCTTATAACCGAGACTTGGGATATTTTCCTTGAGAATTACTTTCATTGTGATACGTTTTAAGAATGATTATTTCATAAGGTCGGTAACGTAGGGAAGGAGAGCGAGGTGACGAGCACGCTTCACAGCCTTGGCTACGCGGCGTTGGAACTTGAGAGAAGTACCGGTGATGCGGCGGGGAAGGATCTTACCCTGCTCGTTGAGGAACTTCTTGAGGAACTCAGGATCCTTGTAGTCGATATACTTGATGCCGCTACGTTTGAAACGGCAATATTTCTTCTTCTTAGTATCCACAGTGAGTGGAGTGAGATAGCGGATTTCGTTGTTTGCTGCCATAATTAAGCCTCCTTTGCTTCAGTAGCCTCAGCGGGAGCTTCGGCTTGGTTAACCTGCGGTTTTCCTGCTCTCAGTTTGCGACGCTTCTCAGCATATTCCACTGCATACTTGTCGAGGTGGAAAGTGAGGAAACGGATCACGCGCTCGTCACGGCGATAAGCTGTTTCGAGGGTTTTAACGATAGTGGGCTCAGCCTCGAACTCGAAGAGGCAGTAGAAGCCGGTTGACTTTTTCTGGATAGGATATGCGAGCTTGCGAAGACCCCAAAGCTCCTCGTTAACGAGGGTAGCATTGTTCTTCTTGAGCACATCCTTGAATTTTTCTACCGCTTCCTTCATCTGATCATCAGACAAAACGGGAGTCAAAATGAAAACGGTCTCGTAATGATTCATAAAAAAATTGAATGTGTTAGAAAATTTTGTTAAACAATTGAAAAATGAGGCGATTAAGATAGTCGTCCACACTTTTGCGGTGCAAAGTTAATACAAATTTCCGAAATACGCAAAT
>SFMJ01000035.1 GCA_004553095.1 Bacteroidales bacterium | reverse complement strand
ATAAAGTTTAGATAATTATAAATGATGTAGAAAAAGGGCTAAGATAGGATAGAAACGCCTCAAACTTTACAGTAAAAAAAGACTGTGATCGGAGAGAACCGACCACAGTCTATGATGTGGAGTTTGGGAATTCTTATAAGATACCGTTCTTCTTGAAGACCTTTTCGATGGCTTCGAGCGAGCGGGTGACTTGCTCTTTGGTGTGAGTAGCCATAAGAGAGTAGCGGATCAGAGTATCCTGCGGAGCTACAGCGGGGGTCACAACGGGGTTGACGAATACACCCTCTTCGAGGAGGTCGTGAGTCACCTGGAAGGTCTTGTAATCATCACGGATGAAGAGGGGGATGATGGGAGTAGAAGTATGTCCGATCTCGCAACCCATGGCGCGGAAGTTTTCGAGGGCATAGTTGGTAATCTCCCAGAGGTGTTCGCGGCGTTCGGGCTCGGAAATGATGATATCGAGGGCAGCATTGACAGCCGCAGTAGAAGCGGGAGTGATAGATGCCGTGAAGATATAAGAGCGGGAATGGTGGCGCAAGAAGTTGGTGATCGACTTGTCGGCAGCGATGAAACCGCCGAGAGAAGCGAACGACTTGGAGAAAGTACCCATGATCAGATCGATATCATCTTGGACTCCGAAGTGGAAACAGGTACCTTGACCCTTATCTCCGAAGACACCGAGTCCGTGAGCCTCGTCGACCATAACAGAAGCGTTGTATTGCTTGGCGAGTCTAACGATCTCGGGGAGATTGGCGACGTCGCCTTCCATAGAGAAAACGCCGTCGGTGACGATGAGTTTGATTTTATTAGGGTCGCACTTCTTGAGTTGGGTTTCGAGCGACGCCATATCGTTGTGACGATATTTAAGACAAGTGGAGTAAGAGAGGCGACGACCTTCGATGATCGAAGCGTGGTCTTGCTCGTCGAGGATTACATAATCTTCGCGTCCGGTGAGGATGGAAACGACACCGAGGTTGACACCGAAACCGGTGGAATAAAGCATAGCATCCTCCTTGCCCATGTAGTCAGCGAGACGGGCTTCGAGATCCTTGTGGATGGTAAGAGTTCCATTAAGGAAAGGGGATCCGGCGAGACCAGTGCCATACTTTTTGGTAGCTTCGATGGCAGCTTCGATCACTTTGGGATGGTTGGTAAGTCCCATATAGCTGTTAGAGCCGAACATAAGGACTTTTTTCCCGTTCATGATAACCTCTGTGTCCTGCTCGCTTGAGATGGGTCGGAAATAGGGATAGATACCGGCCGCCATGGCACGCTGAGGAGCATCGTAAGCTGAAAGTTTTTGTTGTAAAGGCTTCATATACTTAATTACTGAATGCGGAGCGAATCCGCTATTATAATTACAAACGCCGGAATAGCGCTTGTCCAACAATTCGAAAATCGGGGTAAAGACAAACCTACCCGCCAAATCAGAATGCAAAGTTAATAAAAATTTTGGAAATTTTAGCAAATAGTCACTAATAATTGATAAAATAAGCGAAATTTAAAATTAAGTACACCTTTTTTAAAGTAGAAGAGAAAGTAGAAGAGAAAAAAGATAGAGCACTACCCTACCTTATGGTTTGGATGGAAGTAAGAGGGCGTTTGGCGGGCGTTTTTGACAAAATTGGCACGATATGGCACGATATGTGTGACATGCTTTGAAAATTTGTATTATATTGATTTGCAAGCATTTAAACTGATAGTGACAAAAAAATTGGTCAACGAATGACAAATTAGCATAATATTTGTTAGGAGTATAAGTGGAAGCCGGATCGGCAACGAGATGGCATCCCAAAGAGATTAAGCTTCGAGATCGAGTCGACATGGTCGCGGATCGCACACGGCGACAAGCGGCAGTCGATGATATGGGAGCAAAACGAACAAAGAATAATAACTTAAAAAACGAAAAATAAAATGGGAAAAATTATTGGTATTGACTTGGGAACGACCAACTCATGCGTAGCAGTGCTTGAAGGCAAAGATCCTGTGGTAATTCCTAACAACGAAGGTCGCAACACGACACCCTCGGTAGTGGCATTTGTAGATGGCGGAGAGCGCAAGGTGGGAGATCCGGCAAAGCGTCAAGCCATCACCAATCCTACCCGCACCGTGTATTCAATCAAGAGATTCATGGGCGAGAAGTATGACAAGGTGCTCGAAGAGGTGAAGCGAGTGCCTTACAAGGTAGTCAATCAGAACAACATGCCTAAGGTAGACATCGACGGGCGTGAATATACACCTCAAGAGATCTCGGCGATGGTGCTTCAGAAGATGAAGAAGACAGCTGAGGACTATCTTGGACAGCCTGTGACAGAGGCGATCATCACAGTGCCTGCATATTTTGACGATTCACAGCGTCAGGCCACAAAGGATGCAGGAGAGATCGCCGGCTTGAAGGTAATGCGTATCATCAACGAGCCTACAGCGGCAGCACTTGCCTACGGACTTGACAAGTCGGACAAGGATCAGCGCATCGCAGTGTTCGACCTTGGTGGCGGTACGTTCGATATCTCCATCTTGGAGCTTGGCGATGGTGTGTTTGAGGTTAAGTCTACCAATGGTGATACACACCTGGGTGGTGATGACTTCGACCATGTGATCATCGACTGGCTTGTGGATGAGTTCAAAGCGGCAGAGGGTGTAGACCTCAGTCAAGACCCGATGGCAATGCAGCGTCTGAAAGAGGCAGCCGAGAAGGCAAAGATCGAACTTTCGAGTTCAACATCGACAGAGATCAACCTTCCCTATATCACAGCGACAGCGAGCGGTCCGAAGCACTTGGTAAAGACCTTGTCGCGTGCCAAATTTGAGGCATTGAGCGCCAACTTGATTCAGGCTGTTGTGGCACCCTGTGTCAACGCGCTGAAGGATGCAGGCTTGTCGGCATCGGAGATCGACGAAGTGATCTTGGTGGGTGGTTCGACACGTATTCCTGCCATCCAGGCTAAGGTGAAAGAGATCTTCGGCAAGGAACCCAACAAGGGAGTTAACCCTGACGAGGTGGTAGCGATCGGCGCATCTATCCAGGGTGGTGTATTGACCGGCGAAGTTAAGGATGTGTTGCTTCTCGACGTGGTGCCCTTGTCGATCGGAATCGAGACATTGGGCGGCGTGATGACCAAGCTTATCGACGCCAACACCACCATCCCGACACGCAAGAGCCAGGTATTCTCGACAGCAGTCGACAATCAGCCGGAAGTGACCGTGAGAGTGCTTCAGGGCGAGCGTCCTATGGCAGCCGACGACAAGTTGCTCGGTGAGTTCAACCTTGGTGGTATCGCACCGGCGCCTCGTGGCGTGCCTCAGATTGAGGTAACCTTTGAGGTGGATGCCAATGGTATCTTGAACGTAACAGCCAAGGATAAGGCTACAGGCAAGGAGCAGTCGATCCGTATTGAGGCATCGAGTGGTCTTAGCGACGCTGAGATCGAGAGAATGCGTCAAGAGGCAAAAGCCAACGAAGAGGCTGATAAGAAGGTGAAAGAGCGTGTAGACAAGCTCAACGAGGCAGATGCCGTAATCTTCCAGACAGAGAAACAGCTCAAAGAGCTTGGCGACAAACTTGCAGCCGACAAGAAGGCAAAAGTGGAAGAGGCGCTCAACCATCTGAAGGAAGTCCACAAGCAGCAGAACATTGACGAGATCGACAATGCCATCAAGGCTCTCAGCGATGCCTTCCAAGCAGCAGCACAAGACATCTATGCTGCCCAGCAGGGAGCGGGAGCGCAGCCGGGAGCACAAGCCGGTCCTCAACCGGGAGCACAGCCCGGTGCCGGCCAGTCCAACGGCAAAGACGACGTAACCGACGTCGACTTCGAAGAGGTGAAATAACCTGAACAACTTTTGACATAAAAGAGAGCGTGTAGCACAGGCGGTTACACGCTCTCTTTTTGAGGTGTATCCGGAGTGAAAAATTGTCATGAGAATACGTCTCTTGGTTTAGGGGTATTATGCTTATTGATAAAGGTGATTGGCTTAAAAAAACTTTGAGCGGTAACTCAGTTTTTTGTGAGTTACCGCTCAATTTTTTTGTCATTAATTTTGGATTCAATATATGTTATTTTATGTAGGCTTCTTGGTCGAGAGATCGGTGGTAGCGGTGGATTAGGTCTATGAGGTTTTGGATTCGGGGGTCGGGGGCTGTCAGGTGGCGGCAGGTCGGGTATTGGGTGTTGTAGCGGTCGAGAGATCCCCGGGCGAGGCGTTTTTCTATGTCATCGGGGATATAGAAGGAGGCTCTGTCGCCGAGATGGCGGTGAAACTCAGTGAGGAAGATTTTGATGCCCTCCAAGTCGAAATCGCCGAAATGGAGATAGGAATTGGGGATGATCTTGAGCCATTGACGCAGGTCGGTAGATCTGGGATAACGCGAGACAAAGAGGATCCTTCTCCCCGGGAAATCCCTATCGAACAGATAACGCTGTCGACGAACCATGCGAAAATTTTCCATATTCTCTATTCCGACCACCAAGACATCCTCGGGGATGACGAAAGAGTGCCAATCATCGACGAAGAGGAAACTGCCCTCCATGGGGGAGACCAAGAACTTTTTTCCTGCAAGTAGACACATTATCGGCATATAGGAATTGATGGGGAAACCGGGACAAGCGCGGACCGAGACTAATTTGGAATCTCCGGAGATTGCCGCCATGTCGCTACGAGTCAGATTTTGGCAATCCGCCAGTGCCAACATAGGGTAATGAGCAGAGAGATAGAGCGAGAGAGCTGCCACATCGATGGCGGAGAAAGAGCGATGGCTACCATGGACACGCACCGTAAGAAGCCCCTCAGCGATCAACTCCTCAGCGACATCACGACGCAAAGCACTTGCCGCCACCGACTCGCCGGCGAGGAGACGTCGGAATTGCGTGGCAAGAGTGCGAGAGATGACACCCATCAGGCATTGATGGTCACAAGACGCTTTACATGCGTCTGCGACTTGCCGTCCTTGGTCAGCAGATAATTGTATTTATATATATCCTGGTTATAGCCCATCGGCGAACTATTGATGAGATAGATATTTCTGACGTTGGCAAACTGCAAAATGCCGCTGACATTGGCGGGATGTAGTTTGCCGATCTCATCCATCATACAGTGGATGATAAAATCGCCACTCTTGCGAGCCGCCTTGGTTTTGAAGACATTGATGAGCATGATGTTTACCATCGCCTTGACCAGGACATCGGTGCCGTCGGATCCAACATTGTTGATGCGTTCGACCCACCCGGTGTTGTTGTCATTCTCCTTGATGCGGAACTGTAGCCGGAACGTGTCGGAGAGAGTAAGTTCCCTGCGCGACGACTCCTTCTGAAGTTGTTTCATAAAACGCTTCAGATAGTCTACCACCTTATCATTGACGCGGTCATGGTCATCGCCCGAGAAGAGGTTGAGTTCGCCGATCGAGAGATTGTTCTCCTCGGTGAAATCGCGGATGGAGCGGAGCAGCGAGATCATTCGATCAGAAGACTCCTCGGCACGCAGTTCGATGCTCTTGATGACACCGGCAAAATTTCGTTCGCGGAAATCGCGGTTCACCTCATTGATTATACCCTTGATTTCGGCGGAATGGTTCATCAAGAGCCCTACTTCGCGCGACACGCTGCGTAGGATATCGTTATAGTGGTTGCTGACACGACGGCGATAATCCTCAATCTTATCATTTTCGATGAAATCGAGGAGATCGACGGCAAACTTCATATAATCCTCATCATATTGTGGAGAGATAAAATGGAACGTATTGTTAGCGCCGAAATGAGAATTAAACGAATTGACATACCGCTTGAGATCCTCCTGCTTCTGACGGCGCTTATTGAGAGCTCCCCTCATGTGTACCACCAAGTCCGAGCAAGGAGACGCCGAGGCGATCTTCTGCTCATCTTGCAAGAAAGGCTCCGGGATGATGCTTTCGACACCACAAAGGAGATCATACTGCTTAAGGCCCTCCTGCATTTCCGCCAGGGCTGCAGAGCGCCGGCGCAAGAGATCCAGGATATCATTTTGCTCCGATTCGAGACGTTTTCTCTTCAGGTCGTAAGCCTGCTTGGCTTGCAGTTCACGAGCATCCAGCCGGCGCTTATCCTCGCGAAACTCCTCCTCGTGAGAGAAAAGCTCCTCATCATCCTTGCGATACTCGATGACATAATGATGCTGCGCGGTGATGCGATCGATTACCTCTTGGATGCGAACCATCTCCTTGCGGCAGAGTTCAATAGCATCGATATCGGCGCCATGCCCCTTGAGCTCATCGCGTTCGTGACGCATCAACTCGGCGCGGCGTACCTCCACCTCCTTTGCACGCTCGGCAGCCTCCACCTCCTGACGACTCTTGAACTCTTCCAGCCGCTTGGTGAGTTCGCGGAGGGCGGAATTGAAGGCAGTATCGGCAGCCTTCAGATCCTTGTCTCGTTTGGCGCGTTGATGCTTGATAGCCTCACGCTCCTTATTGATAGCCAACAAGGCATTGCTGAAACGCTCTTGTCTTTTCTCCCCCTCTTTCTCCAAGATATCAGCCTCCTCGCGTTGCAGCTGATGCATGCGAGTTTCTGCATCCTTGATCTGCTGAGGTATCTGCATAAGGCGGACATTGATATTAGCCTCCTCCTGCTTGAGTTCGGAGAGAGCCTTAGAGAAGCGGCGTTGCAAGGCATCCAGTTCCTTCTGACGGAGGTTGGCGAGGTCGGAGAGTTCATGCATGACTTCGTCGACAGCCTCACATTGCTGCTTTAGGAGAGCCTTGAGATCATCGGGAGAGCGATGATGAGGCTCGATGGCATCAAGATTGAGAGACACGCCATAGAGGGAATCGGGAAGAGAGGCGGGGATATCCGCAGAGAGTTCGGGGGCAAGACCACGCGCATAGAGCACATGCTCCTCATCCACTACCCTACCGATATTTAGCTCCCAACCGGGTCGATTGGCGGAAAGCCATTCATAGAGCGAACCGGCAAAGTGATCGAGCATATCCTCGGTCTTATGTTGCTCCTCCTTGAGGATGGAGAGGCGATGGCGGAGAGTCTCTTCGCGGCGATCGAAATCAGAGCTGATCATATCGGTGCGTTGGGCGGTGTCGGCGCGGAGAGCATTCATCTTCTCCTCGACAAGTTTCAGAGCAGCTGAGGCACGATCCTGTTCAGACTTCAGCGCGGCGATCTCCTCGCGACAGAGAGTCATCTCCTGCTCCTTGGGATGCCAAAATTGCAACTGTGCCAACGACTTGTCAGCAGCATTATAATCCTCTTGGAGCGACTGCATACGCTCCTCCGACTTCTGTATCCACTCAGCAAACGAGGCATCGACACTCTTGCGGCGGCTATCACGCGTCTTGGCAAGAGCCTCTCTTTCACCTTGTATCTCCTCACGCAGAGATTGCAGCGCCTCGCTTTGAGCCAATTCAAACTTCTTGAACTCCCTGTCGAGAGCATCATAAAGCGCCTTATATTTCTCAGTGACATCGTGATATTGGGCTTGGAGAGTAGCCAAGAGATCCTCCTTAGTTTTCAGGTCGTCGAGATATTTGGGTTGCATAGCATCGAGCTCTATGATATCCCGGATGTGCAACTCTTCATAATGCTTTTTCTTCTTGCGGAGGTCGGAGAGGCGCAGGTTGAGTTCACCGAGTTTGGCGGTGTTATGGTCATGCTCTTTGAGATAATCCTGTTCGACGGCGGCGATACGCTCCTTGAGTCTCGCCAGACGGTCGTGAAGGTCGCGGATCTCATCTTCCGCTATCGGGATCTGCTCGCGAGTCTGCGCCACGACGAAATTGAGCTGGCGCCATATCTGCTTGAGATCAAAGTCCAATGCTATCAAGAGACGATAGGATTCGATGACACGTTGCGCCTTGTTGCGGACCGACACTTCGCCCGAGGCATCGCTGCGATACCAACAGTCGATCTCATCGAACTCACGTTCGAAATCTGCCACCAAGTGACGGTAAGTGCCGAGATCGATAGCATCCTCGACGTCAGACATCGAGCGGATGATCGTGTTCTTGACAAAATCAGCGTCAAGTTTGCTATTGAGGAAAACGTTTTGGATGGAGCGAGGTATGTTCTGATACTTTGAACTTTCGACCAGAGCATACTTGTCGTAACGGTGGCTCCGGTCGTGGGTATTGCCGAAAATGATGTCGCGATACATCTCGTAAGTGTCGATCTTGGCACTGATATCGACGTTCGGTCCGATCTTCTCGCGAATCCGGATCCAATCGCTTTCGACCCTGCCGTCGGAGTCAACCATCCACTCCTTGCGATAAGGGGCATCGATGAATCGATACATGATGCGTCCCTGGCTACGCTGCAAGAAGATGGTGTAAGCCGACATATCGCGTTTCACTTCATATACGATATAAGAATTGCTGTAGCGGAAATAGAACTCCTCAAAAGAGCGTTGCCCCGGCTGGATGCCGAGTTTCATCTTATCGGCATTGTAGAAAAAGAGCAAAGCTCGGAGCAGGGTGCTCTTTCCGACACCCTGCGTGCCGGCGAAGTGAACGTTGCCATCGGTCATAACCTCGGCGTAAGGGATATTGGCACTATTCAGGAAAATGATCTTATTCAGGTGTTTCATAATCGGAGTGGAGATTAGACCTTGAGGTTAGACTTCGGGGGTGTCTTCTTCGTTGTATATGGTGATCAGTTCGACCAATTCTTCGGCATATCGGAATGCGGCAGTGACCTTGTAAGTGCCATCCTGCTCATTGATGACCTCGGCGAACCCCATACCGGTGAGTTCGGACATCAGTTTGTCGACGACATCGCGATGGGTCGACTGCTTGCGGAAGAGTTTGCGAGCCTTATCGCGGAGTTCGACATCGAGGTTGATTCGCTCCAGGATATGGGTGCTACGGAACTGAAAACCGGGGGAGAATGTAATATCGTAAGTCTTGAGAAAATCGAGGATATCTACCCACTGAGCGAAGCTATTGAGCTTGGACTCGATGGTGATGCGAGAATCATTGGCGCGGGCGAAATAGAAATAGCCATCGCCGGCGATTAGAGAGATTCCCAGCTCGGAGAAGAAGGTCTCATAATCGGCAAAATTCTCTTCGACATCGTCATAGAGATGTTTGAGTTCGAGTTCGGTGGTATCGACCGAGAGGAACTTGCCACGGCACAGGAGGTCGAACACCTTTTGAGTATTACTTCGCATATATCAGAGCATATTCGATCTTATCAAGGCGATCATATTCGTCGGTGAATCGGAGTTCGTCGCTATGTTGTGTAGCGAGCTGACAGAACAGGACGATATGATCGTTGAGCGATCTGGGTTGGGAGTATGGATAGTTGAGGATGAAGGCAAACAGGTGGTTGCCTTGGGCTTTGAATGCGTTCCAGAATTGGGTTGTATTGACACTTGAGAGGGTTTCAACGTCATCAGCGAGGAAAGAGTCGTCGAGGGGGTCGGCCTCGGTACGCGCCAAGCGGCGGACGCCATTGGAGGCGGCGACTTTACGGATCAGGGCGTAAGCCTCCTCATTGCTGCGGAGCATAGGGATGGAGAGCATGAGATGGTTATAGGGGCGTTTTTCCATCCAGATGGGGTCGGCAGAGTCGATGACTCTCACTACGTTGGTATCCTCGCTCCAGGTCATCTGGTCTTTGAGGTATTTTAGGCGGCGTATTTTCTTGAAGAGGAGACTCTGCTGCTCGATGCGGTTGATATAATCGATGATCTGGTGTTCGATCTCGAGGAGGTTGTGGTCGGCCTCGGTGAAATCGTTGCGCACGTCCATGCATGTACGTTGCATTTCGGGGTCGGAGGCTAAGCGGAAGAAGACCACCTGCTCATCCATCATACGTTCACATTCCGACATCATCACCTTGATGGCTTTACGCTTCTCATCGAGGTTGGCGAGGCGAGTTTTCTTGATCTTATAGTTGGGTTCCTGCTTATAGGCGACGTTAACGTTGCGCTTCAGGTCAATGATGTTCTTGAGGGTACGGAGGCCGATCTTTCGGAGGATCTTTCGGACATTGCAGCGATACTGATACTTACGATGCTCGTTAGACTCCTGGAGGAAATAATTGATATTTTCGCGGATTGAGTCGATATACTCCTTGACGCTGGCGACGCTGATCTCCTCATTCATATCGAGTACATCTTCGAAGAATTGGATATAGACATCTTCGAGTTCGAGGAAATCGCCATTCTCGTGGATTACGCCATGGTCGATAAGATAACGGATACGATCGCGCTTATAGTCCACGACTTCGAGGGCGAAATCGAGGCGATAATTGAGCGACTTACGGCGTTCGAACATATCGCGAAAGAGGACTCTCTCGCGGTCGAGCATCTTGACGAGCTCATCAAGCGAACGGAAATGAGATATCGCATCCATAGTCAGGGGGTGGAGACAGAATTAGAACTCGGTGCAGTGGTAGAAGCATATTGCGCACTTTTATAATCCGACCAAATCTCTTCGGCCAGATACTTGTCGCTACGGCAATGCAAATCGGCGATACCCTCTTCAAGAAAAGGGAGCATCGGTGAATTGTAGAAAATACCCATAGCATCTTCAACACTTATATTATGCACCTCGCTAATCTGATTAATGATTCGAGCATATTTTGCTTCCAATATGGCATGAAAAGCTTCACCCCGTCTGTCATTCATAAGCGTTGAGAATTAAATCGTTTAATGCAAAGATAGTGTTTCTAAATAAATTATGCAAGACATTCGGTGTTTTTGCGGCATTTCATCCGGTGTTTCTGCGGTAAGTGTTTCAATGGTCGTGCTTTTGCCCCTTCGGGGCGATAGGGGAATTGGATTTGTCAACCCGGGGTGTCGCTACACTTTGCCCCGGGCTATGAGCAGGTTGCCCCTTCGGGGCGTTGATATAGTCCGAGGCATTTATCGTGTCATTTGCGATCTTGGTACGGGGCTTTTAGAGGGAGTTGTAGCCGGTGTTCTTTTTGGCCCAATCCATGGCTGGGAGGGTTCGGGCTATCTCTTGGCGGATCTCTTCTTGGCGGTCGATGCTCAGCGTCAGCAACTTCTTCACCAAGTAGTCGCCGCTGCGCACCTTATCGATGAAGCCGAGCTCCGCCTTCTGATAGTATGCCAAGGCCTTGTCGAGATCCTGCTCTACAGCCATGCCTCTTTGGTAGGCTTCGCCGAGGCGGAAGTAGATGTCGGGGGCACAGTTTTCGGCGCGGTTCTCATGCTGACCATTGTCAATCAACTTTTCGGCGCGCTGATAGCACCGGAGGGCAGCTCTGGGGTCGCGTTCTACATAGTAGCCGTTTTTGTACATATCGCCCAACTTGTAGGTGGATATGGCGCGGTTGTAGGCGGCAGATCCTTTGGTAAATTGATGATAAGCCTTCTCATAGTTCACCTCACCGATGCGGCCATAGTAATAGATATAACCGAGATTTTCGATGGAATAAGAATTACCAAGCTCAGCAGCCAATTTGTAATAGTATTCAGCCTTTTTGAAGTCTTGGACACCGATATGGCCGGTATAATAGAAGGCACCTATATCGTTGATGCGAGCAGAGTCTTCGAGTTCGACAGCGATGCCATAGACATACAAGAAGAGGGATTGCAACTCCGGGGGCATAGGGACAGTCTCATCGGCGTATGCGAGGTTTTCAACAGCTTCGATGACATCTTCATCGTCGTAATTGTCGCAATCCTTATCCTCTTCGAGGTTAGCAACAATTTCTTGGAGGTAATGGGCACGCCAATCGGCATTACGGGCATAGTCAGTGTCGAGGGCAGAGCCGGCAAGTTCGAGGAGGGTATCGATGTTAAATTTATTCATAACTTTTCAAAAGTTTTAGTTGCCCACACATTATGTTAATGGGGCATTAAAATTTCTATTAGAGTCTTCAAAGGACAACTTAAAGTTATAAAAAATTTTTTACATTGCCATATTTTGCAGATTTTGGATGGTTTGATTGCCATATTTGACAGATTTTAGAGAATGGGATTGCCATATTTTGCAGATTTTGGCTACTTAGAGCGCGCTCCTTAAGAATAAAAATGGGGAAAAGGAAAACGGAATCAAAGCTACGAATTTTTTGAGAAATGGTAGTGTTTCACAGAGTGTGTCTGAGGTGAGTTCACTCAAGCTTGTAGGCCTCAGATGACGATGCAAATTTAATTATTATTTCTCATTATTTTGTTATTCGATTAAAGAATA
>SFMJ01000001.1 GCA_004553095.1 Bacteroidales bacterium | reverse complement strand
ATCTCGGCTGGTGGAAACAAGCATTTGCATTTATGCTCACCACCCGCGGCATCCCGCAGATGTATTATGGCGACGAACTCCTCATGCACGGCAGTAAAGAGGGCAGCGACGGCTTTGTACGCCGCGACATGCCCGGCGGTTTCCCCGGTGACAAAGTAAACGCCTTTGTCGATGCAGGCCGCACCGACATGCAGCGCGAAGCATGGAACTTCATCAGCCGTCTTGCCAACTGGCGACGTGGCAACGAAGTCATCTCAAAAGGCGCACTCAAGCATTTTATGCCCGAAAACGGGGTGTATGTCTATGAGCGCAGCTACAAAGGCAAACGAGTGGTAGTGATGATGAACGGCACCGATAGCGAAAACGTCATCGATGGCACAATCTATCGCGAAATCATGCCTGAGGGCACCACACTCACCGACATCCTCTCCGGAGAAAAGGTAACAATAGCTCGCGAGATGCGCCTCCCCGCCCGCGCGCTCTACATCCTCGAGTAACCATCCATAATTCACACAAAGGGCTGGCTCCCAAAGAGCCGGCCCATTGTTTTGGGCGAAAAAAAAGTACCGAAGCATCTGCTTCGGTACTGCGGTTTAGTCGGGGTGACTGGATTCGAACCAGCGACCACACGCCCCCCAGACGCGTACTCTAAACCGGGCTGAGCTACACCCCGAATGTTTCGACTCTCTTTCGAGTCTCAGCTTTAAGCTTGTTACCTCCCTTAAAGCGAGTGCAAAGTTAGCACCTTTTTTCGTTATCTCCAAATTTTTCAACATCTTTTTTCAAAAAACTTTGAAATTTACCCCGAAACTTTGCCAAAACGTACTTTTTTTCTTCATTTTGGCGAACTTTCGGCAAATATCACAGTCATCTATCCCTTTCCCAAGAATAATATTTTGGGATATGCCAAAATGTGCCGAAAAGTGACCTGAGAGGCGTTTGAAAATGCGTTTCAGGTCACTTTTCGGCACAAAATGTAGATTCTTATCGACTTATTGCAACAAGGGAACTAAGTATTTTGCCATCAGATAGCCGGCGCTGAAGAGCCATGCGAAGAGGCAAGTGGCGAGGATGAAGGGTTTGGCGCCCGCTTTCTTAAACTTGTCAAAGCTGGTCTCGGCGCCAAGTGCCGCCATCGCCATGGTCAGCAGATAGGTATCGAAGTCATTGATCCAGCTCACCATCTCTGCCGGCAACAATCCGAAGGAGTTGAAGCCAATCACGAGCAGGAAGCCGAAGGCGAACCAGGGTATGGCGATCTTGCCCTTGCCCCCTTCGCCCGATGACTTGCGTGCCGTCGAGGCTACCCACCAACTCAGTATCAGCAACACCGGCACCAGGAGCATCACACGGATCATCTTCACGATAATCGCGATGCCGGCGATCTCTTCGCCCATGGCATTGCCGGCGCCAACTACGTGTGCCACTTCATGAAGCGCCGAACCGGTATAAATACCCATCTGCGAGGGCTCCAACGAGAAGACCCCGGCGCGGTAGAGAGCAGGATAGAGGAACATCGAGATTGTGCCGAAGATCACCACCGTAGCCACCGACACAGCCGTCTTATAGGGCTTCGTGCGGAGTGTAGCCTCGGCGCCCAGTACTGCCGCCGCCCCGCAGATACTGCTGCCGATCGAAGTCAGAAGCGCTGTCTCCTTATCCATCTTCAGCATCTTGCCGATCCATACGCCGCCCAAGATGGTGAGAGTCACTATGATCAAATCCACCACAATGCCGGCAGTGCCCACTGCCACTACATCCTGGAATGTCAGCCTGAAACCATACAAGATGATGCCCAGTCGAAGGATCCGCTTCGAACAATATTGGATGCCGGGAGCCCATGTCTCCGGCAGTTGCGATCGCAACGTGTTGGCATAGATCATGCCAAGGATGATGCCGATGATCAGCGGTGAAAAACTCAAATCCTTCATCAGCTGTGCCTGCCCGATGAAGAATGCAGCGCATGCGAAGAGCGCCATAAACAATATGCCGTGATACTTACCGGCATTCTCTTTACTTATCATTGTCTGTTTGGGTTAGTCCTTTAGAGCGTACGCTCTTAATTAATAAAACGCAGTTTTTATCCATTAATTATATCTATATCCTATCTTAGAGTCTTAATTTTTTCTATGACCTATCTCTAAAAAAATCAGCAGGATTATTTTTTATGATTTGCGAAATATTGGCAGATTCGCTAACTTTGCAACATATTTTGAGAGGCCGACTCGACGTCTCTCTCCGATACACGCTCATAATACCTTTAAAATATCCTAAATTTTCAGTTATGGTTGAAATCGGAACCCCGTTTACGCCTCGCGGCAAGAAGGCATTATTGCTCGGAAGTGGCGAACTTGGTAAGGAAGTGACTATCGAATTGCAGCGCTATGGCGTTGTAGTGGTAGCCCTCGACAAGTATCCCAACGCTCCTGCCATGCATGTGGCAGATCGTTCGATCGTCGTGTCAATGCTCGATGGCGATGCACTGCGTAGCATCGTCGAGGAGGAGAAGCCCGACTACATCATCCCCGAGATCGAGGCTATCGCCACCCCCACCCTGATCGCCCTCGAGAAGGAGGGTTGGAATGTGGTGCCCACCGCCAAAGCCACTTTTACTACCATGAATCGTCGCGAGATTCGCAACCTCGCTGCCGTCACACTGGGTCTCCCCACATCCCCCTTTGAGTTTGCCGACACCGAGGAGGAGTTCGTAGCTGCCGTCGATCGCATCGGTCTCCCCTGCGTCGTTAAGCCGGTGATGAGTTCTTCGGGTCATGGTCAGAGCTTGGTGCGCCGTCAAGAGGATGTCGCCAAGGCTTGGAAAGAGGCGCAAGAGGGTGGACGCGCCGGACATGGTGCCGTCATCGTCGAGGGTTTCGTCGATTTCGACTATGAGATCACTCTCCTTACTGTGCGTCACATCGGCGGCACTTCCTTCTGCCCTCCGATCGGGCACTATCAGAAAGATGGCGACTACCAACGCAGCTGGCAGCCCCAAGCCATGTCGCCCGTTGCCCTCGACAAGGCTAAAGAGATAGCCCGTAAGATCACCGACGCCCTCGGCGGCCATGGCATCTTCGGCGTCGAACTCTTCATCAAGGGTGACGACGTCATCTTCTCCGAAGTCTCTCCCCGTCCTCACGACACCGGCATGGTGACACTCATCTCGCAGCACCTCTCCGAGTTCGCTCTACACGTGCGTGCACTCCTCGGACTCCCCATCCCCGAGATCCGCTTCTATGCCCCCTCGGCAAGCCGTGCTCTCCTCGCCGACGGTGTCTCTACCGACATCGTCTTCAGCGGTATGGAGGATGCACTCGCCACTCCCGGCACTGATATGCGCATCTTCGGCAAACCCGAAGTCAAAGGCCATCGCCGCATGGGCGTAATGCTCGCTACAGCCGACTCCGTCGAAGAGGCTTGTGACAAAGTCGAAGAGGCTGCCGCCAAAATCAAAATTTCCTGCCTATAATTCATTAGAGCACGCTCTTAATTCCCTATTACATAGCAAATAAAAGTCTGCGCCATGACCCTCAAATCATAGCACAGACTCTTCCTGTTCTGCGCGCCAAGGCTGATGGTGACAACATCCTCGTTTCCGGCGCCGAGCCGCTGACCCTCATAAATGTCTGCGACCTCCTCGGCAGAGTAATCAAAACTGTCAGAGCAGACGCTACCGGCTATGCCAAGATAGAGACTGCACCCCACGGCGTAGTGATAGTCACCAACGCCTCCGGCAAAGCAAAACTCAACGTGAAATAATTCCCTAATTTCCTACAATAAAGAGCAGGCTGTGTCAAACTCGACACAGCCTGCTCTTTTGTTGATAATCTGATGCTTACAAATATATCGGATTTTATGGAGTTAACGCCAGAGGATGTAGGCGGCTCTGCCTCCTCCGGCTGTGTAGGCGTGCAGGCATCGGAGCCAAAAGCGGTCGATGCCGGATAGGTGTCTCCCCTCCAATGCCTCTGTCAAAAGCCGACGGCTTAACTCTGCCGACCCCTCCCTCTTATAGTGCGCGGCGAGGATGACCCGACGATAGTACAACAATCTCAGTGCCTTGACTCGGTCCTTCCAATCGCCCGTCAATATCGTTTGCTCTATTATGGCGAGGGTCTTCTCCCACTCTCCGGCGCGACGAGTGAAGGAGGTGCCGGTGATCGATTCCGCTTGAGCATAGATTCTCACCAACGTTCGATGCAGACGGGTGAAACTACATCCGCTGAGGGCTATGCGTGTGCCTAATTCGAAATCATTCCACACCATGCACTCATCCCTCCATCCTCCTATGCAGCGGATGAAGTCAGTGCGCGCCATATATCGCTGGGTCGAGAAGATGGCATTGATGAATTGTCGCCTTATTACATCTCCGCGGCGGCATGGCTTGTGGCTTACCTTGCCGTCAAGCCCCACCACTTCG
The DNA here is from genome assembly GCA_004553095.1 of Bacteroidales bacterium. GTDB lineage: Bacteria > Bacteroidota > Bacteroidia > Bacteroidales > Muribaculaceae > Lepagella. The sequence continues at coordinate 47,341 of SFMJ01000001.1, read as the reverse complement.
ACATCCCAGCACACCACATCACGGTCGCCGATCTCACGCATCGCACTCTCCACCAAGTCTGGAAGCATCTCATCGTCTGAGTCGAAGAAGAGGATATGCTCCGACGTTATCGCCTCGAGACCCTTATTGCGCGCTGCTGCCGCTCCCGGTTTGGTCTCGGAGAGTAGCTTAAGCCGAAAGTCGGGCGTGTCGGCGGTGACTTGATGTCGTTCACACCAATCGCGCACCACCGCCACCGAGTCGTCAGTGGAATTATTGTCGACCACTACCACTTCAAGCCGTCGCCATGTCTGCGCCTTTACGCTGTCAAGACAGCGGCAGATCAGATCGCGCCGATTGTACATGGGGATTACGACACCTACAGATTGCATACTATTAGGAAAGGATTTTAAAACCTGAATAGGGAAGGAATTTACATCCGATCGCCGATGAAAATCTCGCGATCAAAAAGTCGAAAATTTAAAGGTGATGACGCGACGATAGGGGGCGTCGGGAGTAACTGATTGCGATGGGAACCCCGGTTGATTGGGTGCATCGGGGAATCCCTGCATCTCGATTGCTACGCCATCATAATCTTCGTAGGGGCGTCCCGAATGGTTCAGCGGGCTGCCGGCGAGCCAATTACCGGTGTAGACCTGAAGACCCGGCTGGTCGGAGTCGATCGCCACCATTCTGCCGCTCTTCGGGTCGCGAAGTGTGGCGGCATCCTCCACCACCTCGCCCGGATGCCAATCATCCAATGCCCAGCAGTTGTCATAACCCTTGCCATATTTCAGCGCCTGGAAGTCTGCCTCAATGTCTTGTGCCAAGGTCTTGAATGTGCGGAAATCCATCGGTGTGCCCTCCACCGGGTCGAGTGATCCGGTCGGCACAAGTGTCTCATCTGTAGGCAACCAGCGCGATGCTTTAATCTGCAACTCATGGTCGAGTGCCTTGCCGGCATCTGAACCCCGGAGATTCCAATAGGAGTGGTTGGTAAGGTTGACCGCCGTCTCCATATTCGTCGAGGCTACAAACTCGATCGAAAGCCGGCAATCATCGCTCCAACGATAGCGTATCAACACCTGAAGCAGACCGGGATAGCCCTCCTCGCCATCGTCGGAGATGTAGGTGAACTCCACTCCGTCGTCGACTACTCGAGGTGTCCAGAGTCGATTCTGAAAACCGGTGTTGCCCCCATGGAGATGGTTGGGTGGCAGATTGCAATCCAACTGATAGACGTTCTCCCCGATGGGAAGTCGACCCCCGGCTATACGGTTGGCATAACGCCCCGGACACTTGCCCATGCAGGGCCCATCTGCCATATAATCTGCCGGATCGGCGTATGATAGTGCCACATTCGCTATCACGCCATCGCGGTCCGGCACCCCAACACCGATGATGCCTGCTCCTAAAGAAGATAGTTCTACCCATGCACCCTGTCGGTTCTCAAGACGGATTGTCGTGATCTCTCCCACAGATGATGGTACGCTGTTTTGAGTTATTTTCATGATCTGTAATACTTTTTACCCGAAGAAACGGGATACGAAAAACTTAACAAAAATTAAGAAGAATTGAGGAGAGTTATTGGTGCGCTCGTTGCACTTCAAGTTGTAAATATCGGCAAAAATTCGTAAATTTGCAAATTCTTTTGGTATAACATGAATATATTTTTTATCTGCCGAGACTCCGGAAAGGCGTAATCCTGTAGTTAGAATGTTAAAATAGAGCATGTTGTGTCATAATACAATCGCTGAAAATTCATCAGAGATAATGATTACCAAGAAATATAATTTGATCAACAACGTGACCGGATGGATCGTTTTTGTCATCGCACTGGTCACCTATTGGCTCACCTTGGAGCCTACCGCCTCCTATTGGGATTGCGGTGAGTTTATAATTCAGGCAGACAAGCTTGAGGTCGGACACCCGCCGGGCAACCCTATCTTCATGCTTACTGCTCGTTTTTTTGCCAACTTCGCCCCTGATGCCGCTTCGGTGTCGGTGATGGTCAACGCTATGAGCGGCCTGCTGAGTGCCTTGACCATCTTGATGCTCTTCTGGACGATCACTCACTTGGTGAGACGTCTGGTGGTGAAGCGCGATTGCACCGAGGAGTTGAGCCTCTCCAAGTACTTGGTAATCATCGGTTCAGGTGTCGTGGGCGCATTGGCCTACACCTGGAGCGACACCTTCTGGTTCTCTGCCGTCGAGGGTGAGGTCTATGCCTTCTCCTCATTCTGCACCGCATTGGTGTTCTGGCTCATCTTGAAGTGGGAAAATCGAGCTGATCTCCCCGACTCCGACCGCTATCTCATCTTGATAGCATACGTGGTGGGTGTCAGCATCGCTGTCCACCTCCTAAACCTCCTCTGTATCCCCGCCATCGTCCTCGTCTTCGCCTATCGCAAATGGAACGATATGAATCTCGTCAAGTCGCTGATAGCCCTGCTCGTCTCTTTCGTGATCGTGGCTTTGGTGCTCTTCGGACTCGTGCCCGGCTTCATCAAGATGGCGCAACAGTTCGAACTCTTCTTCGTCAACACCATAGGCATGAACTTCAATAGCGGTGCGCTGATCTATGCCGCTGTTATGACTCTTCTCTTCGTCGCTACTCTCTTTGAGATACATCGCGGTCAGTCTCCCAAAATGATTAAGTCTTTGTCGCTCCTCACTCTTCTGGTGAGCGGCATCTTCTTCATGGGTCATGGATGGTGGTTCGGTTGGATCGTATGGGCTGCGGTGGCAGGATTCTTCTTCTCTCCATATTTCAAGTTGCTCTCGCTCAGAGCTCTGAACGTGATCATGTGGAGCATCGCCGTGATCTTCGTCGGATATTCCAGCTATGCGCTGATCTTAATCCGCTCAAGTGCCGACACTCCGATGAATCAGAACTCTCCCGACAATGTCTTCGACCTCGCCTCCTATCTCAACCGTGAACAGTATGGCGACACTCCTCTGCTCTATGGCGAAACCCTCTATTCCGGCCAGCAGAAGCAACTCGTCAGCGACCTCCAAGACACTGTGATGGTGAGCGCCGATATGGATCCCCTGATTATCAACTACCCGCAATATGAGAGCATAATCGATAAGGGAACTCCCATCTATGCCAAGGGTGTGAAGGGTGCTGTCCCTGTTTCTGAATATGGATTCCTCACCGAGGGTGAGAAAAAGAGAAATGAGGCACTCGCAGCCCGCGGCGGCGACTATTATGTGCTCCGCGACTATAAGTCCGACCTCAGACTCAATCCGGAACTCAATATGTTCTTCCCTCGAATATATAGCCAAATGCACCGCAACTATTACAATTCGTGGGTGACCCTCGACACCGTTCCCTCCAACCTCAAGGAACTCTATGCTGTCAATAAGACCACCGGAGAGAATGTGCCGGAACTCGACCTGCAAGCGGAACCCTATCAGACCCCCTCAGGTATGATCACTTATCCGCAGAAGATGGGCTATCGACCCACCTACTCGCAAAATCTTGCCTATTTCTTCAACTACCAGTTGATCCACATGTACATGCGTTATTTCATGTGGAACTTCGTGGGGCGTCAGAACGATGTGCTCAACCAGCAGGGTGAACTCGATGCCGGCAACTGGATCTCCGGTATCCCCCTTATCGACAATGCGCGCCTTGGCGACCAGTCGCTCCTCCCCAAGGACCTCGGTGCGGAGAATCCCGGACATAATGTATTCTTCTTCCTCCCCCTCATCTTGGGGCTCATCGGTCTCATCTGGCAGGCTTATTCAGGCGAGACAGGCATCAAGCAGTTCTGGGTGGTGTTCTTCCTCTTCTTTATGACCGGTATCGCCATCGTGCTCTACCTCAACCAGCCCCCGATGCAGCCGCGTGAACGTGACTATGCCTACGCCGGATCGTTCTACGCCTTCGCCATCTGGATCGGTATGGGTGTCGCCGCCCTCTGGCGATCGATCATCTATCTGATCGAGAAGAAGTTTAAGTCTGAGCGCATCCAACTATATGCTGCCATTGCTGCTGTGGCGCTCGGTGTCATCGTGCCCATTCAGATGGTGAGCCAAACTTGGGACGACCATGACCGCAGCCGCCGTTATGTCGCTCGCGATTATGCCATCAATTATCTCGAAAGCCTCGAACCGAATGCTATCGTCTTCTGCAATGGCGATAACGATACTTTCCCCCTCTGGTATGCTCAGGAGGTGGAGGGTGTGCGTCCCGATGTCAAGATAGTCAACCTCTCTTACTTGGCTTCTGATTGGTATGCCAACCAGATGCGCCAAACCACCTATACTGCACAGCCGATTCATTTCACAGCCCGCCCGCAAGATTATGCTTACGGCAATCTCGATGTCGTGCTCCCCGGCACTTCCAATTCCGAGGCCGACCTCCTTCAGAGCCTGAAGTATATCTATCAGGGTGGTGGCCGTGATAATGATTATGGCTATCCTATGATGCCCTCTTCGACTGTCAGCATTCCGATCGATAAGAAGAAGGTGATAGAGCGTGGATTGGTGGCTCCCCAAGACACATCTCTGATCGTGCCCAAGATTGTCATCAATCTGGCAGATGCAGATGCTGTGAAGTCAAAAGGATATATAAGCCTCAGCGAGTTGTTGATGCTCGATATCATCGCCACTAATGCCGCCGAGGGTTGGCCTCGTCCCATATATTGGTGTATGACCGTCGGCACGGAGTATCATGTCAACCTCACTCCCTACCTGCGCGGTGTAGGTATGGTGCATCAACTCGTGCCTACATACCAGGATAATATGCCGGCACGCACCGACCGCGCATACGATGTGGTCACCAAGAAATATCTCTGGGGTGGTGCTGATGATCCCAATCCGCCATATTTCGACGAGACCGCTCGCCGCATGCTCTCTTCGACTCGAATGTCGGTGCTCGATGTCTGCAGCGAGTTGATATATGAGGGACGTTTGGCTAAGGAGGCCAACGACTCCTCCCGGATGACTCTGAAGTATAAGCAGGCACTCGGTGTGGCTCAACTCTTAGAGAATAAACTTGGGGAGCGTATCTGGCCCTACGGCTACAGCACAACGCTGACTCTCGCCGAAGTGTATGGTCGCATCGGTGAGGGTCTCAATGATGCCAAGATCAAGGCGAAGGCTTGCGCTCTGATCGAGAAGACGATGCCTCGCATGATCGAGTATCTGGTCTACAACCGCGAGGTGGTGACCAAATTCGGTAATGTCGCTCTCACCATCGAGTCGCGAATGATGCCATATCAGTTCTATCGACTTGTCGAAATATATCAGTCATACGGTGGCAATCCCGCCAAGATTGAAGCTATGCTCAAGACTAAGGGATTCACTATCGAGGCTCTCAAGAAGCAGTATGATGCCCTCTACAATCCGTCGGATGTCGCCGAAGAGGAGGGTGTCAGCGCCGAGTCGATGCTCTCCGAACTCGCCGATGTGGCTGCTTTGGTCAATGACTTGGCGAAGATGTCGCCCGAGGAATATGCCAAGCAGTCGGGTGATAACCTTTATCTCGATTCGATTTATTGGGAGGCTTACAACCAATATGTCCAAATCATCGGTAAGGAATTGGTTGACCAAGACCCCGTTATCGGTAAAGTCGATATGGCGCGTAGCAAACGCCTATACGAAGAATATCTTAAGAATCATCCTTAATAGACTCATAGAGATGTGTCTTCTAACCCCGTCAATACTCGATAGATGAGTCATAACGAGAAGAGAGAAAATTTAGCGGAACGCTATTTTCTGAAGATATTGGGACCATGGATAGAGTTTCCACCCAAGTTCTTCAGAAAGACGTTCTTACGTGGGGTGTTCCGCATCCTTCAGCAGGAACATCATCGGAGGGTGTATCTCACCTTCGATGATGGCCCGATCCCGGAGTGCACCCCCTGGCTTCTCGACACTCTCGATCGTTATGGGATTAAGGCGACCTTTTTCATGGTCGGTGATAATGTTCGCAAGCATCCCGAGTTATATGCCGAGGTGATAAGACGTGGCCACCGTGTGGGCAATCATACCATGCACCATCTGAATAGCCTCAAGGTGGGTGCACGTCGCTATATCGAGGATGTCAAGGAGGCCGCAAGATATATAGACAGCGACCTCTTCCGACCCCCGCATGGATGGATGCCATTCCTGTATACGGCCCATATTTGTCAGAGTTACAGCATCATCATGTATGACGTGGTGACTCGCGATTACAGCAAGTATGTGTCGGCACAAAGAGTGGTGGAGAATGTAAAAAAATATGCACGACCCGGATCGATTATTGTGTTTCACGATTCGCTGAAGAGCCGCGAGAAGTTGGAATATGCCTTGCCACGTTGCATCGAGTGGCTACAGCGTGAGGGATATGAATTTTCGATCATCGAGGGGAGGCCTCATCATAGAAGATCGCGATTATGGAGGAGATAAGGGAAATAACAGAGTTGACCCCGGCGGAGACCAAGCGTGTGCTGGTGGTGGGTGCCGGTGGTTTCTTGGGTGGATACCTCGTGTGGGAGGCGCTCCATCGTGGATATGAGGTGTGGGCAGGAGTCAGGCAGTCTACTCGCCGCGACCGTTTCACCGACCCTCGTATCAAGTTTATCAATTTCGATTTCGACGACCCCGCTGCAGTAATAGAGAGCATCAATCAGACCATGGGTGAATTTCGTTGGGATTATATCATCTATAATCTCGGCGCTACCAAGGTGGGTCGCTATTCCGATTTCAGCCGTATCAATTATGAGTATCTCAAGGTATTCACCGGAGCGCTACACCACACCGACAAGGTGCCCGACAAGTTGCTCTACATCAGCAGTCTGTCGGTGCTCGGTCCGCAAGATGAACGTGGCTATAGCCCCTATCATGAAGAGATGATCCCTCATCCCAATACGCGCTATGGCTCCTCCAAGTTGAAGGCTGAACTCTGGCTTGCCACTGCCGGAATACCATACATAATATTCAGAGCTACAGGGATATATGGTCCTTGGGATCATGACTATTTCCTGATGTTTGATTCGATCAGGAAGGGTGTGGATTTCGGTGTGGGCTATCGCAAGCAGATGCTCACCTTCATCTATGCGCAAGACCTGGCGGAGGCTGCCTGCGAAGCGTTGGAACATTCGCCGGTCGATGAGATCTATCATATCTCGGAGCCGCGTGCCTACACTCAGAAGGAGTTCCGTCGCATCGCCATGCGAGAGATGGGCAAGAAGTTCGTCTTGCCCTTGAGGTTGCCCCTCTGGATAGCGAAGGTGGCTTGCGCCATCTGCGATAAGATAGGCTGGCTTCGCTCCCGACCGAGCACTCTTAACAATGACAAGTACCGTATCTTGCGTCAACGCAACTGGAATTGCTCGGTCGATAAGGCGGAACGCGGTTTCGGCTTCAGAGCGAAGACATCGCTCGAAGAGGGTGTCAGACAGAGCATTGCATGGTATCGCGAGGCAGGATGGCTCAAGGATAAGAAGGATAAAAAGGGGAAGAGAAGTTCTGCCGAATCAGCGGACTAATAGAGAATAGATGAAAAGCGGAGATAGCATACATACCCAACTCCCGGCGCGGAATCATGCCCTGCCGACCGATACGACGACTACCGACTCGGTGGCTGCCGCTTTGGCCGACTCGGTGGTTACCCCCATACCGGGAGAGGTGAAGATGGGCATCCTGATAGAAGATCCCGCTGCGGCTTACGTCCGCGACAATACGGTCGTGGCGAAGCCCCAAGGATGGGATCTGATGTCGTGGATATACTTGGCTATTGCATTGCTTTTCTGCGCTATCGGACTCAAATTTAAGGGTAATACGAAGTATATTAAATCATTAATATCTCACCTTACTGATATTCGTATGCGCCATAATGCATTCGATGAGACTGTCAAGGAGACGATGCTTTTGGTGATGCTCAATCTGATGTGGGTGATTTGTGCCGGCATCATCTTGTGGGTGTCGCTGATCACATACCCACAATCATGGGCTGTCGATAGCACCAAGATGATTGAAAATAAGGCAGTCGGCATCTTGCTCTGTATCGGAGCCACATCCGGATACAGCGCTGTTATCGCATTGACTTACTGGATAGTGGGTAGCGTATTCTCCGACAGCGACCATACTCGCCTCTGGGTCAAGGCTTCGGCGGCTTCGTTGGGCCTTCAGGCTTTGGCGCTGTTCCCTCTGGCGATGCTGATGATGAGTTTCCCGGACTGGAATAGGGTAGTGCTCATCATCTCTATTGTGATATTTATTATTGGAAAAATAGTGTTTTTAATACAAGGTTTTAGAATTTTCTTTACCCAAGTTTCGTCGTGGTTGCTATTTTTATACTATCTTTGCAGTTTGGAAATAGTTCCCATCATATTGACATACGTTATGGCGAACCTAATGTGTGTGAAAATCCTATAAATCAAGCGAGCAAATAAATCATTAACTGAATGAAAATAAAGAAGATACTTGTATCACAGCCTAAACCGGCAGGAGACAAATCTCCCTACTATGACATCGCTAAGAAGTATGGTGTGGAGGTAGTGTTCAGACCCTTCATCAAGACTGAGGGTCTCACTGTTAAGGAGTTTCGTCAAGCGAAGGTGAATCTTGCAGACTATACAGGTGTGATCTTTACCTCTCGTGCAGCAATCGATAATTTCTTCCGCCTCTGCGAGGAGATGCGTGTCAAGGTGGCAGACACTATGAAATATTTCTGCACCACTGAGTCTATCGCACTCTATTTGCAGAAGTATATCGTCTACCGTAAGCGCAAGATCTCTTTCGGTGCTACCGGCAAACTCGATGACGCGGCTCTCTTGGCGGCTTTGGATAAGAATAAGGATGAGAAGTTGCTCTTCCCGGTCTCGGATGTCCATAAGGATGAGGACCGCATCTTGATGGAACATCCCTTGGATGTTACCAAGGTGGTGATCTTCCGCACTGTGAGCAATGATTTCCAACCGGGTGAGGATTTCGATTATGATATGCTTCTCTTCTTCAGCCCCGCCGGTATCGCGTCGCTGAAGAAGAATTTCCCCGACTTCAAGCAGAATAAGGAGCACATCTATCTTGGCGCTTTCGGTGCTACTGCCGTCAAGGCTATCGAGGATGCCGACCTCCGCGTCGACCTCGCTGCCCCCAATGCCGAGCATAAGTCCATGACCGGCGCTCTGGATGCGTTCCTCGAAAAAATGAGTAAGGAAGAAGCCTAAGAGCTCTAAGTTATGAAGAGTGTAGACGACACGATGCTGAGCCGCCTGTATCTGAAGGATACGGCGTTCCAAGAGTTGATGCAACGACGCATCTTCAATATCCTGCTGATTGCCACCCCCTACGATGCTTTTATCCTCGAGGAGGATGGCCGAGTCGAGGAGCAGGTATATGATGAGTATGTGGCGCTCAATCTGTCGTCGGCTCCTCGATTCACCAAGGTAGCAAATTATGTCGAGGCTTACGAGGAACTCAAAAATAAAAATTATGACCTTATCATAGCGATGCCGGGTGTCGATATCAGCGAAACTTTCAAGGAGGCTGTACATATCGATGCTCTTTATCCCGACATCCCATTTGTGGTGCTAACCCCATTCAGCAATGAGGTGAGACGCCGCATCGCCAATGAAGACCTCCGCGGTGTGGATTATGTCTTCTCGTGGCTCGGAAATGTCGACCTGATCGTGGCTATCATCAAACTGATCGAGGATAAGATGAATGCCGACCATGACCTGGTGGATGTCGGAATCCAAGCCATCCTCTTCGTAGAGGATTCAATCCGTTTCTATAGTTCGATCCTCCCTTATCTCTTCAAGTTCCTCCTCAAGCAGTCGATGGTCTTCAGCACGGAGGCCCTCAATGAACATGAGCGTATGCTCCGCATGCGTGGCCGCTGCAAGGTCTTGGTGGCACGCGATTATGAGGAGGCTACGGCGCTGATCGATAAGTATCGCGATAATATCATGGGGCTGGTCACCGATGCCCGCTTCCCTCGCAATGGGGAGAAGGACCCGGGTGCCGGTTTCGCCGTGGCAAAGTATCTCCGCGAGCGACGCCCTTGGGCTCCCGTCATTATGGAAAGCTCGGAGGCGGAAAATCGCCAACAAGCCGAAGATTTGGGTTATGTATTCCTCGATAAGAACTCGAAGACTCTCCCTATCGACCTCCGCAAGGCAGTGTCGTCGGAGTTCGGTTTCGGCGATTTCATCGTGAAGTATCCCGGCAATGGCCGTGAACTGATGCGTATCAAGAACCTCCGCGAGTTGCAACATAAGATCTTCGAAATTCCCGACGATCTCCTCCATTATTATTGCAGCACCAACTGCATCAGCCGTTGGCTATATTCGCGTGCCCTCTTCCCGATAGCCGATTTCCTCCGCCAGTTCGAGTTTATCGATATCGCTGATGCTCCCAAAGTAAGAAAGCTCGTGTTCGAGTGTATCGTGCGCTATCGACGCATGAAGAACCGCGGCGTTGTGGCTGTCTTTCAGAAGGATTGCTATGACGATTACAGCAATTTCGCTCGTGTCGGCAGCGGCTCTATGGGTGGCAAGGGGCGCGGTCTTGCTTTCATCGACCAGATCATCAAGCGACACCCGGTGTGCGATTGTTTCGAGGGTGTACAAATCACTATCCCTCACACACTTGTGGTCTGCACCGATATCTTCGATGAGTTCATGGACCGCAACAACCTCTATCCCGACGCCCTGTCATCGCTCCCCAATGAAGAGATCTTGCGAAGATTCCTTGAAGCGGATTTCACCCCCGAGGTGCGTGCCGACCTGGCTGCCTTCTTCAATGTGGTGAAACGCCCGATGGCGGTCCGCAGTTCGTCGCTGATAGAGGATTCTCATTATCAGCCATTCGCCGGCATATATAGCACGTATATGGTGCCATATCTCGAGGATCCCGAGGCTCGTATCAATATGCTCTGCGATGCCGTTAAGGCGGTATATGCCTCCGTTTTCTTCGCCGATTCGAAGGCTTATATGAATGCCACCAGCAATGTCATCGACCAGGAGAAGATGGCGGTAATACTCCAGGGTATGGTGGGCGATGATCACGATGGTTTCTATTATCCCAATTTCTCCGGCGTCGGCCGCTCGCTCAATTATTATCCCGTAGGAGAGGAGAAAACCGAGGAGGGTGTCGTCGAACTCGCCGCCGGCCTGGGTAGTTATATCGTGGATGGTGGCAAGGCGCTCAGATTCTCTCCCGCACACCCCGATAAGGTGCTCCAAACCTCTACATTACAACTCGCCCTGCGCGATACACAGACTTATCTCCATGCTCTCCCCCTGAAGGATGTGGAGAATTATCGTTTCACTCCCGACGATACGTTCAATATACAGAAGGTGGCTGTGGCTGATGCCTTCAAGTCTGGTGCCCTGAAGTATATGGTGTCTACCTTCGATGTCAACGACCAGGTGATCCGCGATAATGAGATCGGTCCGGGGCGTAAGGTGCTTACTTTCGCCAATGTGTTGAGACATGGTTCGTTCCCCTTGGCGCATATCTCGGAGTTTATGCTCACCACCGGACAGTATGAGATGGGTCGTCCCGTCGAAATCGAATTTGCCGGTAAGATATTCCCCAAGCCCGATGAGCATGGCCGTCGCGGCATAGTCTATTGGCTTCAGATTCGCCCGATCGTCGACCAGAAGGAGATGCTCGATGATAATGTCACCGAAACCGACGACAGCGAGTTGCTCTTGCGCTCCGACACTGCCTTGGGCCATGGCTTGATGGATGGCGTGAAGTATCTGATTTATGTCAAGCCGGAGGCTTTCGACGTGCTCAAAACTCACGACATTGCCGCCCAGGTGGGTGAAATCAATGAGGTGATGTCGAAAAATGGTGACCCTTATATCTTGATCGGTCCGGGGCGTTGGGGTACTTCCGACCCTTCGCTCGGTATCCCCGTGAGATGGGCGCAGATCTCCGGCGCAAGACTCATCATCGAGTGCGCTATCCCCGGCCTGCGTGTCGAACCTTCCCAAGGCACTCATTTCTTCCAGAATCTTACATCTTTCGGCACCGGCTATTTCACCATCGACACCGAGCGCGGAAATGGTTATATCGACCGTGAGTATATCAAGTCGTTGCCCTGTGAACGAGAAACGGAGTATCTCAAGATTATCAAGTTCGATGAACCCCTCACCATAGCCATCAATGGCCGAAAGTCTAAGGGTGTCGTCTTTAAGACTGCCCCTCATCGTGAGGAGCATCCCGAGTTATGAACCCATCTCCCCTGAAAGTATTCCTCCATCCACGCCGATATTCAAGAGAATTGAATGAACTGCTGGAGGCATGCGACAATCATGCCGCCGATTTGCAGCAGGCATGCGCCGAACGAGACCATGCTCTCGACGACCTCGAAAAGTCGCAGTCTCAATATGACGATCTGAAGAGGCAATATGCCGATTTGCAACATGGCTTTGAAGGGCTGAAGGAGGAGATTGCCAAGAAGGAGAATGAGCATCTTCAATCCATCGCCACCTTGAAGAAGCAGATCGAGGATCTCCAAGCGCAACTCGTGCATCAAGAGGAGATGGAGAGAACTCTCGTCGAGATCGACCGTCAACTTGATCAGGTCGAGGAGATGAAACGCAGTTATGAGAACCGGATCACTCGGTTGCGCGCCAAGATCATCTCGCTCAAGTCGCAACAACAGCCGGAAGCCTCGAGCGACATAGCCGCCGGTGTCATCGATATGACCACCGGACGGATCATCCCTAAAAAAGACTCCCGCAGAAATATAGACGAAGATTGGCTCGAATCCTTGCCGGATTAGAGCCAATCTCGTCTTAGAGCGCGTTCTAAAGGTCTGATATCTTGAAGCAGGGGCATGCCTTTGCGGCAAATTCGTTGTGCCCATGCAGGGTGGCGTGAGGATAGCGCCGTTGCAATCCCTCTACGAGGTTGCGCAGTGCCACACGCTGGGCTGCCGTGCGCGTATCTTTAGGATTCCCCCGGCTGTCGAGTCCGCCGACATAGCAGACGCCGATGCTCCCGGCATTCTGCCCCAAGCAGTGGGCACCTATCTCCTCCTCCCGACGGCCACGAACCACCGTGCCGTCAAGATATACCAAGTAATGATAACCGATGGTGCGGAAGCCTCGCTCTTTGTGCCAGGCGGTGACATCCGCCACTGTCACCTCTCGACCCTCAGGAGTCGCTGTGCAGTGTAGTATAATCTTATCTATCTTTCTCATTTCTGTATTCCGTTTTTTGTTACTTTTACTCCGAAGAGGGCTCCGGAGAAGGTGGAGATCTCTCCGAAGGCTATCAGCACCGAACTGTCGATCTCTCCGGGCGGGGGTATCACCAACGATGCTATGAGGAGCCCGCACCCCACCAGCATCGTCACCGCCGCCGCTATGATCACCGTCACTTCTCTGGTGCCAAGTCGATTCTCGTTCATGATGTGATCACCCCCTCTGCCATCTCCGCCAATTTGGCGCATACATCGGGGAGGATCCCTGCGGGCATATCGATATAGAGTTCGTTGATCTCGGGGCGTGCGATCCAGTCTAATTCCGCCACATAACTGTCTGACGCCGTGCCGAAGAGTTGCATCACTTGCCGGTCGCCCTGCCGAGCGATGGCTATCGCCGGCGCTTGCCGACGATAGGGCCATCTCATACGAATGTTGTGCTCGTCGCCTCCCGATGCCATCGGAGTGCTTACCCCTCGATGCCAGTCGCTCATCTTCACGTTGACAAGTCGCAGAAAGTCACTCGGCAGAGTGAACTCCGCCCGGTCTTCTCCGGTGCGTCTGAGTTTCGGCAGAAAGTTGACCGGCATGTCGACCTCGGAGTCGGATGCCCCGATTCGCTCGCCGAAGTGGATGGTGTTGTTGAGATGTCTGCACTCTTCAAAGCGATGCAGGGGGAGGGAACAGATCACCACGCGGGCGGCGTCGGGGAGCAGGTCGAGCAGTAGCGGTCGCAATGCCGTGGCAGGGTCGCCATATTCCACTCGCTCGTCGAGAAGAGCCTCGTTTTCGTCGAGCAGGGCGTAGGTGCGACGCAATACTTCTTTGATAGTAGTCTTCATACTCTCTCCCTCCCCCTTTCTATTTGAGTCGCTTGATGCGGTGGGACTTGAAGTGCTCGCTCCCCTCGATGACGCGTGCCAAGTCGTCGGAGCAGGTGGTGAAGGTCGCCGGCACCTGCCCGTAGGCTGACATCGTCCCTCCGGTGAAGGGAATCCTTACTCTCACTTTACCCACCCTGATCAGGGGATGCCACTCGGTGAGCCCATAGACACCATACACATATTTCCGGGGGCGGGTGGGTTGCAGACCTCCCTTGGCGGTCTGCAACTTACGTTGGTTCATGTCTTGTATCATCTTCATTCGATATTAAGTTCTCCATTATATTCTTTCCATTCGATCACTTGCTTGAGGTCATCGCCCATACGTTTGGTCATCTGCCAGAATTGGCCGGTGCGTGCCTTCGCATCGATGCCGGGACAGTCGCATGTCAGGTAGTAGATGTCACCATTTTGAGCATCGGTCGGGGCTTCGATATTCTCCCAGATTTTGAAGACGAAGGCATCGGATTCGCGTGCCTCTCCTTCGCCGTCGATCCAGATGTGGCAACCACCCTTGAGTGCCAATGCATCCCAAATGAGGATGCCGGTGCGGGTAGCCTCTTCCCCTTCGACGCGGTCGCTGAAACTATGCTCGGCGCTGTAGACATAATGCACGAGTCGATTCTCGCCGATTAGTGCACCGCTATTGCTCCAGCCAAGCCTGTCGAGCGTCGGCTCGCGCTTGATCTCGATGTCGCCGAAGACGGTGTGGAAGTTGGTGACTGTCCATCCGATGGAGTTGGTCTTCGTGCTGATCTGGATCTCGGGGTGACGGCTGAAGTCTATGCATTGGATCTGCTCCAGAAGGTTCTTGCCGGCAAGCAGGAGTGCCGTCTTGGGTACATCTTCGCCGGTGAAAAACATCTTGGCGAGGGCGATGATGCGCTCCACAGTCCAGCGGCCGCTATGTTGCAATTCACGCTTGAATTGCCAGCGGATCCCTTCGGTGCAGTAGACATATTGCATACCCATGCGAGGCACATTGACTTTGAATTTGCCACCGCGACCCGCCCAGAGGGTGTGGTTGCCCCTTACTTTGAAGTTGGCGATGGCTTGCTCGGCGATAATAGCCTTGGAGAAGGGGATATGCTTCCGCTGGCTCTCGAAGTAGTCGGAGACTACCTGGTTCATGCCTCGCTTCTGAAGGTAGACTCGCGAGGGTTGCGGAACGATCAAGTCCGGGTCAACCTCTTTCTGGGTCTCGTAGAGGGAGTTGGCGAGAATCACGCAGGTCGTCCCCTCTTCGATGTTGGGAAACCCGCAAAATTCGTCGGTGACATTCTGCTTGGGGCCGTTGACGGCGCGCACCACAGGATTGTTGGTCGTCGGGTCATAGCCCACCACGAAGAGCATCAGGTCTTTGCCGTAGGTGCGGTCGACACCATTCTCGGCATATCCATCGACACCCTTCACCAAGAGGGTGCTGTAGGGACGAGGCAGACTCTGGTCGGCGGCGCTCAGTGGCAATACGATCTGCATCTGGGTGGACTGTGTGATCGGTGCAGTGGTGACAACGCTGCTGCGGGGCTCGTCGATCATGTAGTGCTCTACTTCGGGGGAATTGACCTTTACGCGCTTGGCGCGCAACATCAGATTCATCAGCGGAGTGTCATCGCTGTTGAAGCGAAACAACTCCTCGTCGATATCCGTCTCGACCAGATGACCCGGGGCGATACCACCTGATGCGGCAGCAAGGTTGGATACAGTGGCGGCAGCGCCGGGTGCCTGAGTGGCAAGGCCGGTAGCACCGGCTACAACATTAACATTCTCTTCCATAATAAAAAACGTTTTAGTGAATAGTGATTAGTAAATAGTGATTAGATAATAGATATTAGTGATTGGATAATAGTGATAGAAACAGTGATTATCAAATCGCACTGCAAAATTAGCGCAGTCGGCCGCCAAACCGATTTTATCCCTCCACCGACAGGCATATAGTGAGTTCTTAATAAAAACGAAGAGGCCGGAAACTTCTGTTTCCGACCTCTTTATAGGATTTTATCCGCCGTGGGGCGGGTGTTGTCGTGATGATTAGCCGAGGGGCTCGAGTTGCACTGTGAAGTGGCGCATGAGTTCTGCTTCCCATGTGATCTTCACACCGCGAGTGATCTCGTGACGGCGATCGTATACATTCTTGAGAGCGGCAGCAATCACATCCATGTGATTGTTGGTGTAAGTGCGACGGCAGATGCAGAGTCTCAAGAAGTCATTGCCGTTGAATCTGTTCTCGCGAGTCACAGGATCTCTGTCGGCGAGGAGGTAGCCGATCTCACAGCCACGCACTCCGGCTTCGAGATAGAGCTCCATGGTGAGGCGCTGTGCAGGGAATTCCTCTTTGGGGATGCGGTCGAGCACCTTGTCTGCGTCGATGAAGAGGGCGTGACCACCTACGGGACGTTGGTAGGGGATGCCATATTCGTCGAGCTTCTTGGCAAGGTATTCTACCTGCTTGATGCGTGTCTCGAGCATATCGAACTCTGTGTTCTCATCGAGACCAACTGCCAATGCAGCCATGTCACGACCATTCATACCGCCATAAGTCAAGAAACCTTCGAAGGGGATGCAGAATTTCTTGGCACCCTCATAGATATCTTCCCAACGAGTTGCGATGAATCCACCCATGTTGACAAGACCATCCTTCTTTGAAGACATGGTCATAGCATCAGCCAAGTCGAACATCTGACGGCAGATTTCCTTGATGGTAGCATCCTTGAACTCCGGCTCGCGAGTCTTGATGAAATATGCATTCTCTGCGAAACGAGCAGAGTCTAAGATGACACGCTTGCCATATTTGTCGGCCAACTTACGAACGCCGCGGAGGTTTTCCATTGATACAGGTTGTCCGCCGGCTGTGTTGTTGGTGATTGTCACGATGATGAAGGGAACTTTGTCGCCATCTTTCTGAAGCACTGCCTCGAGCTTGTTGAGGTCAACATTGCCTTTGAAGGGAACTTCGAGCTGAGTGTTGCGAGCCTCATCGACGGTGCAGTCTACGGCGAATGCCTTGCGGCTCTCGATGTGACCCTTGGTGGTGTCGAAGTGGGAGTTGCCCGGCACGATGTCGCCGGCCTTTACGAGGTGAGAGAATAATACATTTTCAGCGGCACGACCCTGGTGAGTGGGAATTACATACTCAAAACCGGTGATGCGGCCGATAGTGTCTTTTAGTTCATAGAAGGAACGAGCGCCTGCGTATGACTCGTCGCCTGTCATCATAGCAGCCCATTGACGGTCAGACATCGCACCTGTGCCGGAGTCGGTGAGGCAGTCGATGTAGACAGCGTCTGATTTCAGCATAAATACGTTGTAGTGAGCTTCTTTGAGCCATTGCTCGCGCTGCTCACGTGTACTCTTCTTGATGGGTTCAACCATCTTAATCTTCCAAGATTCTGCGAATGGTAATTCCATGGTAATCTCTTTTTTTGATGAAGTGTTGGGTTATGGGTTATGTTTTTTTTCTTTTTTTTGACGGCGAAACACTCTTATAGTGTTCCACCCTCCAAAATTAGCAATAAGGTTTGAGTTATGCAAATAATATAGAAAATATTTAGAAAAATTTTTCCGTAAATATTTTTAATATTTTTGTAAATAGTGAGATTAACGTTGTGGCAGTCAATATGTTATCACTGCTTGATGCGAGAGCGGGCAAAAGTGGCAGTGATGGCGGCAGTGATCATGCCGATGATGATGATGGGTATTAGAGTGATCAGCACATCGAGGGGGTCGACAGCCACGGGGTATGCCGTGACTATCGCCATGGATGGGTCGCCGGCGAGGGTGATGAGACCGAATTCCTGCTGGATGAGGCAGAGTGTGACGCCGAGGATGATCCCGGAGATGCCGCCGGCGAGGGCGACATAGATGCTTTCCCAGGCGAAGATGTTGCCGATCTGACGGCGGGAGAGTCCTATGGCGGAGAAGGTGGCGATGCCTCGCTCTTTCTCGATAACGAGCATCGAGAGGGAGGAGATGATGTTAAATCCGGCGATGGCGAGGATAAAACCGAGCAATAGGAATGATACCCATTTCTCGATCTTGACCATACGGAAATTCATCTCTTGTTGGCGGGCACGATCTTTGACCACATAGTCGGGGCCTAAGGCTGAGGCAATCTTCTGCGCCACCTGTTCGGCATCCGATCCGGGGCGGCATTTTATCTCGACTGCCGAGGCTTGGTCTTGATATTGCAAGAGACGGCGTGCCTTCTCGATGGGGAGGATTACGCCATCTTCGTCATATTGCTGCTGGTCGGTGTGGTATATGCCGGTGACGTGTAGCGAATCGGTGAGGAAGGAGGATGCGGGGTTGGCGAGGTTGACACGTCCGCGACGTCTCGGGGCGAAGATGAGGAGATACTGATCGGGGGTGATGGAGAGGCGTGCGGCAACGCCGATCGAGACTATGGCATTGTCGGGAGCGGCTGCCGGCTGATCGATATAGGTGCCGAAGTCGGGGTCGAAGAGCCGGCGCACGGATGTGACGCGGGCATACTCTTCGGCGATAACCCCTTTGATCTTGACCGGCATTTCCTGACCATTACAGATGATCAGTGCATTGTCGGAGAGTGTGGGGGTGGCTACCTCCACCTCCGGCATTTTGCGAATCCGCTCGGTCAATTCCGAAGATTGGT
Organism: Bacteroidales bacterium; assembly: GCA_004553095.1. Classification (GTDB taxonomy): domain Bacteria; phylum Bacteroidota; class Bacteroidia; order Bacteroidales; family Muribaculaceae; genus Lepagella. The sequence goes on along the minus strand of SFMJ01000001.1, from coordinate 28,692 downwards.
CGAACGCCTTCCCCTCGGCGGGTGTCACCATCACATCGGGTGAGAGGGAGTCCAGTTTGGAGGCTATGACCTGCTGAAAACCGTTGAACACCGACAAGACGCAGATGATAGCCGCCGTGGCGACAGCCATAGCGATAATCGATACGGTGGTGATGGTGGTCACGGCGCCATGCGATTTCTTCGATCTTAGGTATCGCCAAGCGATTTTGGCGGCAAGCATACGCTTCATACTCTGTGTCTATGGTGGGTTAATTCGTTTAGAATGATCGGTTGGCCGTTGGTCGATCAGTCGTCGAAAGCATCGTCGCTGAGTGGCTCGTCATGAAGATGGGGGTCTGCGGCGAGAATTCGGTCGATGTTCTCGACATAGTCGAGGGAATCATCGAGGAAGAAACTCAGGTCGGGACACTTGCGAAGGGTCGTCTTAACGGCTTGTGCCAACTCATAACGACAGGTGCGGGTCTGGCTCTTGATGTTGTTGAGGATCTCCTCAGCTCTTTCGGAGGGGAAGATGCTGAGATAGACACGAGCGATGCTCAGGTCGGGAGATACTCGCACCGTGCTCACCGATACGAGCACATTACCCATGCGGGCGGTTTGGCGGCGAAATATCTCGCTCAATTCTTTTTGAAGTAGTCTTGCTATTTTGGCTTGGCGTTTACCTTCCATATAGTTAGTTTTAAGAAAAGTTATTGTAATGAATGAAAGATTTAGTTTAGTTTTTTATTTTGCGGATCAGTGTGAGTCCGTCGCGGAGAGGGATGATTATCTTTTCGACATCGGGGTCGGCAGCCACCATGTCGTTGAACCGACAGATAGCGGCGGTCTGCGGGTCGGAGAGGTGGTCGGGTTCGACCACATGACCATCCCAAAGGGTATTGTCGGCGATGAGATAACCGCCGGGTGTCAGGAGTCGTTTGCAGTGGATATAATATTCGGGATAGCGGCGTTTGTCGGCATCGAGAAATATCATATCGTATGATGCATCTGCTCGGTCGGCGATCCATATCATAGCGTCGGCGATATGGAGTGATATTCTTCCACCGTAGGGGGAATCGGTGAAGGCCTCGCGGATGAAGTCTTCGAGTTCGTCGTCGAATTCGATTGTGTCGAGATGGGCATCAGGCTCGAGTCCTTCGGCGATGCAGAGTGCGGAATAGCCGGAGAAGGTGCCGAGTTCGAGCACTCGTTTGGGGCGGATCATGGCGGTAAGCATCTTGAGGAGCCGTCCCTGGAGGTGGCCTGAGCACATTCGGCCATTTATCAGGTGGATATTGGTGGCACGCTCGAGGCGGTGGAGGTTATCGGGGTGCGGGTCGATATGTCTTTCGATATAATTGAATATGTCCTGATTCATTGCCGCGTATCGTCACTTGGGGTTCGAGTTGGAGAGGAATAGACGGGTGAGGTAAAGGAGTGCCAAGAGGTATCCGTCGCGACCGCATCCGGAGATGATAGACTTGGAGGCGCGGGCGGTCACGGAGGTATGGCGGAACTCCTCGCGGGCGTAGATGTTGGAGATGTGCACTTCCACCACCGGCGCGGGCACAGCCTCGATGGCATCGGCGATCGCGTGGGAATAATGAGCGTAGGCTCCGGGGTTGATGACGATGCCGAGGCAATCGGAGTCGAAGCCGTAATTCTGGATCATATCGATGATTTCTCCCTCGCTGTTTGACTGCGAGTATTTGATTTCATAGTCTGAAAGATCGCCACGCAGCCGGGTGAGGGTGTCTTCAAATGTAGATGAACCATAAATCTCGGGCTGACGCTTGCCCAGAAGATTCAAGTTCGGACCATTGATAATAGCGAAATACATAAGCTAAGCGCAAATGGTTGGATAAAAGGTATATCTGGAGGGTAAAGAGAGGGTAGGGTGGATGTAAATACGTAGTATGTCGATACGAAAAAAGATCAGCAGGAAACCGAAGTTTACGCTGCTGATCTTCCTCTCTCCTCGGCGGTGCGGACGGGACTCGAACCCGCGACCCCATGCGTGACAGGCATGTATTCTAACCAGCTGAACTACCGCACCATTTGAAGGTCTTTTGTCATTTGCTCTCGGTATCATTCCCGATTGCGAGTGCAAAGTTATAGCAAAAAATCGAAACCACCAAATTTTTCACCAAAATATTTTTCAAAAATTTTTCATCATTCAGCCCAAAATAACGACAAGACTCTAATTTTCAAGTAAATACAAAATGATATTTTTTTTTAAAAATTTTGAAGCCGGTTGCGATTACTTTAACATATTCCGGTTTATTGTATCTTCGCTTTCAAGAATACTCATCTGATGAACGCGCTCTAACCAAGATGCTGCTGTTGGATATCGGGATCGGATGTTTATTTTTTGCGATTTTGGTGGGTGGGCTTTCGGCATTTCGGGATTTTGCATTATCTTTGCAGTTTGGAAGTAATCTTTTTTGTTTGGGTCGTCTCTTTTGTATTAGAAGGGTCGCCTTCTATTAAAAAGACATGTGCTCTCATTATCATATGCTCTCATTATTATATGAGTGTGTTCATTTGGTGAATGACATTATTAAATTAAGCGGAATTGAAAGCAGCGTATTATACTCTTGGGTGTAAACTCAATTTTTCGGAGACTTCTACCATTGGCAAGATGCTCGCCTCTCGGGGTATCACCCGCGCCGAGGAGGGTGAAGACCCCGATATCATCGTGATCAACACCTGTTCGGTGACTGAGATGGCAGATAAGAAGGGTCGCCAACTCGTGCGTAAACTCTCGCGGCAATCGCCCGAGGCTACCATCGTCGTGACCGGTTGCTATGCCCAACTCAAACCCGACGAAGTGGTAAGTCTGCCCGGTGTCGACATCGTGTTGGGATCTAACGAAAAATTGCGCATCCTCCAATACTTGGACCGATGGTTCAAGACCCGCTGCATTCAAGTCGAGGTAACCCCCTCGTTGGAGATCAAGGAATTTATGCCCTCCTGCGAGCGAGGTGACCGCACTCGCTATTTCCTGAAAGTGCAAGATGGGTGCGACTACTACTGCACCTACTGCACCATACCCTACGCCCGCGGTCGCTCCCGCTCCGGCAAGATCAGCGAAATCGTCAAACTGGCGGAAGAGGTTGCCGCCGAAGGTGGCAAGGAAATAGTCATAACCGGAGTGAACATCGGCGACTTCGGTCGCGACACCGGCGAGAAATTCTTCGACCTCCTCAAAGCCTTAGACCGCGTAGAGGGCATCGAACGCTACCGAATCTCATCTATAGAGCCAAACCTCATCACGCATGAGATCATCGACTGGATCGCCGCCGAGTCCAAGCGATTTATGCCACACTTCCATATACCCCTGCAGTCGGGTTCCGACCGCGTGCTCAAATTGATGAACCGTCGCTACGATACCTCCCTCTTCAGCGACCGCATCTCTCATATACGCCAAGTTATCCCCGATGCATTCATCGGCGTCGATATCATAGCCGGAGCCCGCGGCGAAACTCCCGAAGAGTGGGAGAAAAGCCGCGAATTTGCACGTAGCCTCGATGTAAACCAACTCCATGTCTTCCCATACTCCGAGCGCCCCGGCACCAAGGCTCTCCTCCTCGGCGATAAAGTGAGCCAAGAAGATAAACATCATCGCGCCGCCCAACTGATAGAAATCTCCGGCGAAAAACATGCCCAATTCCTCCGACGACATATCGGCACCATAGGTCGTGTGCTCTGGGAGCAACCCACCCACGCAGCTGGCAAAATGCATGGCTTTACCGAAAACTATATCCGCGTCGAAACTGACTACGACCCGGCATTGGTCAATCATGTCACCGAAGTCATTCTGAGCGATGACAATATCTCTGCCGAACAATAAAATATAGGCATCCACATGAAAGAATTAGGTGTAATAATATTGAACTGGAACGGGATCGACCTCCTCAAGAATTTCATCCCCACCGCCTCGCGCCATACCGTCTGTGACCGAGTCGACCTTATCGTCGCCGACAATGGCTCGGACGATGAGTCTGTGACATGGCTTCGCACAAATCACCCCGAAGTCAAAGTCATCGAACTGGGCGAGAACTTCGGTTTTGCAGAGGGTTACAACCGAGTTATCTCACAGGTCAACTATCCCTACGTCACCCTCCTGAACTCCGACGTTGAAGTGACTCCCGAATGGTGGAAACCTCTATTGGAATTTATTAAGGATAATCCCGATGTGGGGGCAATCCAGCCCAAGATCTTGAGTTATAATGATAAGAGCCGATTCGAATATGCCGGTGCGGCAGGGGGCTATCTCGATTGCTTGGGCTATCCCTACTGCCGAGGAAGGCTCTTCGACGTCGTGGAGAAAGATGAAGGACAATATGATGGTGACCCGGTGGATGTGGCATGGGCTTCGGGGGCTTGTCTGACTATGCCTGCCGAACTCTACAATCGCCTCGGAGGACTCGACCCGAAATTTTTCGCCCACATGGAGGAAATCGACCTCTGTTGCCGCGTTCACAACGCCGGTTATCGCGTGTGTGCCCTCTCCGACTCGGCTGTATATCATGTCGGCGGAGCATCCCTGAAACAGGGCGATCCACGCAAAACCTACCTTAACTTCCGCAACAACCTCCTCTTGCTGCATAAGAACCTTACCGGCAAGACCCGACAAAAACTGCTCTTCCGACGTAGACTTGCCGACACCCTCGCCATAGTGATGTATCTGATCAAAGGGGATATCGCCAACATGCGAGCCATCATCCGCGCTCATCATGACTTCCGTCAGATGCGTCAGGAATATCCCGAATCTGCCAAAAAAGATGTGCTGCTAACACTCCCCGGCGCCAACCATAGCGCCATCCTGGCAAGATACATATTGCGCAAAAAGAGAATTATGGTAAGTAAGAATTAGAAATTAGAAGATAGGAATTAGGAATATATAATATAGGAATTAGGAATATATAATATAGAAAAGATATGGGAAAACGACCTTTAATACTCGTGAGTAACGACGATTCATACCAGGCACTTGGCGTTCATGTGCTGATAGAGCGTCTTGTCGAGATCGGTGATGTGGTGGCTGTCTGCCCGCAATATCCTCAATCGGGAAAATCGATGGCTATCACCATCAACCAGCCCCTATACATCAACCAACTCCCTGACTACAAGGGCGCGAAGATGTTTAGCACCACCGGTACACCGGTAGACTGCATCAAGTTGGCGATGTATCATGTCTTGGATCGCCGTCCCGACATCGTGGTGGCAGGCATCAATCATGGCTCAAACTCTGCGATCAATGTGCTCTATAGCGGCACTATGGGTGCAGTCATGGAGGGAGCCGCCTTCGGAATTCCTTCAATCGGTTTTTCGATCACCGACCACTCGCCCAATGCCGACTTTACCCCCTGTCTGAGAGCTGTCGACCTGATGACCCGAGCAGTGTTGGAAAAGGGATTGCCCTCAGGTGTGTGTCTGAATGTAAACGTCCCCAACATCCAGGGTGTCCCGGCGGAAATGAAGGTTTGCGACCCCTGCAACGGTCGTTGGAATGACGAATTCAAAGAATATACAGACCCCTTCGGTCGTAAATTCTACTGGATCACCGGCAAATATGAAAACATGGAACCGGACAACACTGAGACCGACGAATGGGCATTGGCTCATGGCATCATCTCCGTAGTGCCCGTGGCTATCGAACGCACCAAACATGTCGATACTCGCATCGACTGGCTTGACCAAGTAATCCGCCAATACCGCGAAAAGTAACAAAGTATTGAGTATAATAGTGTTAAATAAAGCCCTATACATATAAATTAACATACTTTTAAGGCAAAACGCGTGGGAAAGAATTGCTCTTCTCCTAAAAAGACCAAGAAAGGATTCCAAAAAGGGTGATATCGTACAAAACAGGGGCTGAAAAGACCAAAATATCAATTCCTTTAACACATCTTAAAAAAAGAAATGTTAAAAAAGGAAGAATGTTTGGAAATAATCAAAAATATTGAGTATCTTTGCAAAGAAAATCGGTGCTGAGGTGTATTTACTCCTTATCCCGGTTGTCTGGTAGTCCTCCCCAAAAAGGAGATGACAGAATGATATTCATAGACAAAAAGTATATCGTATATATCGTTTCATTGACAAATTATTGTTGCATTAGTAAAGTTATGGATTAATAGTTTAATCAATTAGAATTAGGACACACGGTCGCACTTCGAAGGATTTTGAGGTCGATCGGAAAAAAAGAGACACAGTGATGCGTCTCTTTTTTTCGTTATTACCGGTTTGTCTCTTTACTACTCTTACCCCGGAGTTTATTTAGAGTGCGTTCCTTAAATTCACACCTATTAACAACCTTTTACAAATATTAGTTTAACTCTGCCAAGAAGTAGCAGTCTGATTTGCTAATTTTGCAGCGTGTTATCAAAGGTTCTATCCTTACTTTTCATCGATAGGTGTCATGATAACTCGCTGAATATAGAATAAGAATGATCTGAAATACCTTATTCCACACATCTTTACACTTACAATTTATATCATTAAGGGGAATCCGGCATCGGGTCTTCGCCGAAGTCGGATCCCTCGTTACTAAAAAGATTTTATTATGAAGAAACAGGGCAGCACATCAGATTTTACCGATGATCGCAACCGGGAGTTGCATCGTCACTTTATGGATATCCTCCGCACCTCGCGAGGTGTGGCGCTCCGGGATATGTTTGGCATGGCAGCCTCGCGTCCCTCTTCACGTTTCTGGGTGAGTGAGCATAGAGCCGCCATCGTGGTCTCGGCGATGTTGCAAGGGCGTCCCTTAGGGAGGATAAATCAGAAGCGTCGCGAGATGTATGAAGAGATTACGCGACGTGTCAAGAGGCTATTGGCACACCATCCCGACATGACACTTCTTGCCGCATGCTGCGAAGTGATCTATCAAGAGGCCCCCGAATTTTACCTCACCGACGAATCGGCACGCTGCATCATCTATCGCACGCGAAAATGCCGACGCCACCTTCAAGCCATCTAACCATCTCACTATTCCTCCAACTGCAAACACTATTACCGACATGACATCAATATTTGACAATCAACAGATACCCGACCCGGAGATGCTCGACGAAGTGGAACGTGTCCTCGCCGAGGATGCTCTACGCATGGCAAAGATAGGTGCCCCCTTCGACCCGGTGAGCGGGCTAAACTCCACCGGCGAGCGTTTCCTCTTCGACGTCGAGGGCCTGCCGACGGCATGGCTCCCCGAGTCGATGCGAAGCGAGCCGGAGATCGCTTCCCTTCTGCGACATGGTAGTGTCGATGCCTGGCTCGAGGCCCGCGAACGTCGCACCATCGTGCAGCGTGACCGTCAGCGCCTTGCCGACCGTATCGACCGCATCCGCCAGCGACACGACTTCCCATACTGGGCTGCAACTCGTGCTTATATCAAGAATAAGCAGGGGGGCGACGACATGCTCTTCCGGCTTAACCGTCCACAGCGTAAACTCGTGGAGAGTTTCGAGAGAATGAGACTTGCCGATCGTCCCATCCGTCTGATCCTCCTAAAGGCCAGACAATGGGGCGGAAGCACATGTACCCAACTTTACATGGCATGGCTGCAACTCGTGCATCAACGTGGTCTCAACTCTCTAATCATCGCCCATCAGGGGGTGGCGAGCGACGAGATCAAAGATATGTTCGACCGTATGATCGAACGCTATCCCGTCGACCTGCTCTATGACGATGGCGACCACCCGAAGAAGGGTGAGAAGTTGGTGGAATGGGTAGGAAAGACTCGTTCCATGTTCCGCGTGCCGGCGCGCAACTGCAAGGTCAAACTTGGTACGGCGGAGAAACCCCATTCCTGTCGTGGTGGAGACTACAGTTTGGTCCACTGCTCGGAGGTGGGTATCTGGAAGAAAACCGACCGCAAGACTCCCGAAGAGATATTGCAGTCAGCCTGCTCCGGACTTCTGTTGCGCCCCATGACGATGATCGTCTACGAATCGACTGCCAACGGCACCGGCAATTTCTTCCATCGCGAATATGAGGCGGCTCGTCGCGGCATATCCCAATTTGACTCACTCTTCATCAGTTGGTATGAGATCGACCAATACTCCCTCCCCCTCCGCGAGGGGGAGAGGCGTGAATTGGCTCGACGTCTCGTCGAGGGTAGATATGTCGAGAATGCCCCATCCGACCGCGAGCAACCAGGCAAATACCTATGGTGGCTCTTCGAACGAGGGGCTTCTCTCGAGGCGATTGCTTGGTATATCTCCGAGAGATCGAAATATTCCGACCATGGTCTCATGGCCTCGGAATATCCTTCCGACGATGTCGAAGCCTTCGTCCACTCCGGTGCTCGAGTCTTCGATAAATATAAGGTGGAGCGTCTCAGAGAGTCATGCCTGGCGCCGGGAGAACGTGGTGAGTTCAACCGCGTCGACGACTACGATGCCTTGGAATCCTTTATGACTCCGACACATCGGCGGCAACTCTTGGCAGATGTCTCCTTCCAATCACTCGCCTCGGGTGGGTGGGTGGTGTGGCGACATCCCGACCGCGATTGCGGTGTGAATATTCGCGATCGCTATGTCACCGTGGTCGATGTGGGTGGCAGAAGTGCCAAGGCTGACTGGTCGGTGATCGTGGTCTTCGATCGAGCACCGATGATCGATGCTTCCGGTCCCGAGGTGGTGGCGCAATGGCGCGGACACACCGACTTCGACCTCCTGGCTTGGCGTGCGGCTGTCGTCTCTTCCTATTATGACAATGCACTCCTGGTCATCGAAAGCAACACGTTGGAGACTCGAGATCCCGACCGCGACACCGATGGCAATCAATCCAACTTCATCCTAAACCGACTTCGCGACATTTACCCCAATCTATATGCCCGACGACGAAGCGAAGAGGAGGTGGCGCAAGGGGTGCCCTCTCGTTATGGATTTCACACTAATGTCGCCACCAAACCGATGATCATCACCACCTTGGTGAAGGTAATCCGTGAAGGTCTGTATATCGAGCACGACCCTATGTGCTTGGATGAATTTCTCGCATACGAACGCCGGCAGAATGGTTCGTATGGGGCGATTGCCGGTTGCCACGACGACCTGCTGATGACTCGAGCCATCGGACTCCATATCTGCTATCACGAGATGGATATGCCACGACGAGTCTCCGCCGGCGACAACCCCTACAGAATAAATCATCGTCCCGCTGCCGGCATGGCTGCATGGTGAGAATGAGGAATTTGCTAAACACTATTAACTAATATCTAATCACTAATCACTATTAACTAAAACCAAGAGTTATGTTTTTCAAGAAGAACAAATCGAACGAAGATGCCGATCAAATGGTCGACACTCAATCCATTCCGACTGCTGAAGCAGATCAAGTAACTAACCCCGATAATGATGCTTTTGATGAAGAGGCACTCCGCGAGGCGCTATCGACATGGTGTGCCGACAGGGAGATTGACGATGCGTTGCAAGCGAAGATTATGGAGACTATCCTTGCCATCCGCCATTCGTTAGCCGCCGGCGATGATACGCCGACTCTCTTCGATCTTGCTCGCAAGGCGGCTGACTATGACGATGCCATCGCACGAGCCGCTTCCGACGGCGAACTGAAAGGCAGAAACCTTGCCATCGAAGAACTCGCCAACGATGAGCCCCAAGATGATGGTATGCCTCACTTCAGTTCGTATGCCTACAACTCTTCTCGCGAATTGCCATCTATTTTCCGCTTAGCACAAGATGCCCTATGAAACTCCTGAGACGCACCCGACGAGTGAGGGTGCCTCTGTTCACCTACAATCACACCCTCACTCCCATCTACGACACAGATCCCGATCCGGGTGATACCCCCGATCCCGGCACTAATCCCGACCCCGAACCGATCCCCGATCTCTCCGGCATCTTGGAGAGTATCTCCTTCTCGATGTATCCCTCTCAATTGGAGGGGTACATCTTCTCCCGATATTCCCATCCCGCCACGCTGATGAATTGTGTCATTCCCGACGATGACCTCCCGCTGGTAAAATCCTGGTTTGGTGGTGCCCCCGTCACTGCCGTGGCAAGCGACACTCTGGTGAAACGCCTCTCCGACAGTGTATTCGGTCAACTCAAAGACTTCATCGCCGACGCCGCCAATGCATCTCTATTTCTTGCTCCTTGCCGCATCGGTGCCGCAATCCGTATCGACGATGGTTCTTATTGCAGCGTATCCAAACCTGTATATCTGGCTCCCAACACCATGGCGCCGCTCTTGGCGATACGCGAATATTCCCTCTATGGCACTTCGCTACAGACCATCGTTGAGATGATTTGCACGCCGGTGAAGATCGCAGCGCAGATACCGGCGTTCCAACTCCCCGAGTCTGTGGCATCGCGTGCCGAAGCCATCGTATTCTTCGCCACCCGTCAGGGTGACATCCTCGCCGGCGATGAAACCGTAAAGGGGGTGACGACCACCGATATATATGGCGAAACATCCCGATGCTGGCACTACGACCGTCTATCTCCCGACGTGATTCGAGCCAATGTCTTGGCTGATACTGACTTCCGTATCATCGGAGAGGTGGATATAGCGCAAGCCTCCGAGGGTGTCGCCTCCCTGCAACTTCCCATCTCCCCGGGGGCTTTGGCAACCTGGAAAATGCTCCCCAAATTCAATCCAAAGCAGAGCGGCAACGACGGCGAAATCAATGACCCGACTCTGCCCGGTGGTGATGTGGATGATAATTATAGTAGAATACGCTTGGTGACTGCACCACTCGACTTAGGTTATCCCGACGATGAGAAGATGATCAGAGAGGTGGCTCTGCGTGGCATATACAACCGATTCCCCCCGACACAAAAGGGGGATCCCTCTCTCCCCGAGATCAATCTTTTCATCTCCCCTCATCGCGACCGATGGCGAAAGATCGCCACCGGACAGGGTGGTTATATCCGCCTCCCGGTGGGAATACGCACTCGATGGCTGAAAGTCGAAGTCATTGCCCCGCGAGATTCCACCTTCGATGCGATTACTTTCCATATCGACCTGAAATAACAACCCCTAAGAATATTAAATTATGATGAACAAGACCTGCCAAACAACTACATATAGCAGCGAGCCCCTACGCGACGAGCGACTGCTGCAACGCGCCATCGACAGTTATGGTGCACTCCTCCCTTTCCGTCGCGAACGAGAAAGATGCAAACGCTTCACCTACGGCGACCAATGGATCGACTCCGTAGTGGATCGTGGCGTCAAAATCTCCGAAGAGGAATATATCAAGCGACAAGGGAATATGCCCCTGAAAAATAATCTGATTCGCCGTCTGGTGCGTAATGTCTTGGGTGTCTGGCGCAACCGCAGTCAGTCATCCATCATCCGCTGGCGCGACGAAAACGAAGCGGCGCAGGGTGAGCAACTCTCCCGGCTGCTGCAGAAGATCATCGAAGAGAATCGTCTCGATGAGGTCTATGCCCGCTCGATGGAGGATTTCCTGATAGGGGGCATGGTGGCACATAAGAAATGGTATGGAATGAAGGGTGGTATGCTGACCTGCCATACCGACATCGTAGACCTCAACAACTTCTTCGTAGAGCGTTCGGGACGTGACTTCCGGGGCGACGATATCACACTGATCGGAGAGATCCACCACATTACCTTCGATCGGCTCCTCTCCACGCTGTCTCGCCATCCCGGTGATCGGCAACGCCTGCGACGACTCTATGGGGTAGCACAAGGCATGGAAGAGGATGTCACTTGCTCCATCTACGAGATTTGGGATCGGAGGTGTGTCGACATGCTCGCCTGCCACGACCGGGCAAAAGGTATTTATTATCAAACATCGGCTGAGAATTATCCCGAGATCGAAGAGGAGAATGAGCGGCGTCGCCTCGTCGATGCTCCGGGGATTGCGGTGCGCTACACAAGTCGCGAAGAGTGGCGACTAAGCATCATCGACCAATCGGGTAGAGTCTTGCATCGCTGTCGAACTCCCTACCGACATCACAGCCATCCCTACGTGGTGAAGGCATATCCCTATATCGATGGTGAGATCCACTCCTTCGTGAGCGATATCATCGACCAGCAGAAACTCACCAACCGGCTTATCTCGATGTATGACTGGGTGTTGCGTGCATCTGCCAAGGGCGTTCTGCTGTTCCCCGAAGGGGCGCTCCCCGATGGCGTCGACATCACCGACATTGCCGAGGAATGGGGCCGTTTCAACGGTGTCATCGTATATCGCCCTCGTAGCGGTGTGCCATTGCCTCAGCAGGTGAGTTCCAAATCTGTTGATATAGGCATCACCGAACTATTGGAAATACAGATGAAGATGATGGAAGATATCTCCGGTGTCAATGGTGCCCTGCAAGGAAAATTGGACAATAACTCCATGAGCGGAACCCTCTACAATCAGCAGACACAAAATTCGCTGACTGCTCTTGCCGACTTGATGTGCAGTTACGAAGATTTTGTGGCTGCCGCTACTCGCAAAGATCTTGACATTTTGCAACAATTTATGATGTGAAATTAAGAGACTCTAAGAAAAAAGTGTCAATTTTTTACAAATTGCTATCATTTAGGGCTATTTTCGTTGTAAATCTCACAAAAATTCCCTAATTTTGCACAAAATATTTATATTTTGAAACCATGATGGAAAAACTTGACAATCTTGACAAGAAGATTCTGAATATTGTAATGGAAAATGCACGTATCCCCTCTAAGGATATCGCTGCACAGTGTGGTGTGTCGCGCGCCGCAATCCATCAACGCATCCAGCGACTTATCGACATGAAAGTGATCGTAGGATCTGGCTACATCGTCGACCCTCATAAATTAGGATATAACACTTGCACTTACGTCGGTGTGAGACTCGAGAAGGGTTCCCTCTATCGCGAAGCCGCCGCCGAACTGTCTAAGATCCCCGAAGTGGTGGAGTGCTATTTCACCACAGGCCCTTATTCGATGCTTATTAAGGTCCATGCTTACGACAATCAGCATCTTATGCAGTTGCTCAACGATAGGATTCAGCATATCCCGGGAGTCACCGAGACCGAAACTTTGATCTCTTTGGAGCAGACTTTCCATCGTCAGATCCATATCGACACAGAAGATTGATAAGTTAACAGACACTCCATCACACCCAAGATAGAGTTAACTCTCTGATTATGAATAAGAAATCTCTTTATTTTATATTGGCCACGGCGATGCTCGCCATCGTGGCCATTCTTTTTTTCTTCCCCGATGATGTGGAGGGTAATGTGTTGCAACAAGCCGACACGATGCAAGGTCTTGCCAACGGCCGGGAGGTGAAGGACTACCGTGAAGCCACCGGCGAAAATTCTCGCTGGACCAACTCCCTGTTCGGAGGTATGCCCAATTTCCAGATCGCCCCAAGTTATAAGGCCAATAGTTGGCTCGACTGGGTGGGCAAGGTCTTTATGCTCGGTTTGCCTTATCCCGCCAATCTGCTCTTTATCATGATGATGGGCTTCTTCATCATGGGGCTCTGCATGAAGATGAAGTGGTATGTCTCTCTCTTCGGGGCTGTGGCATGGGGTTTCTCCACCTATTTCATAATCTTGATCGGCGCGGGACATATCTGGAAGTTTGTCACCTTGGCATATATACCACCCACCATCGGCGGGTTGGCGCTGCTTTATCGCCGCAAATACCTCGCCGGCACGGCGCTGACTGCCCTCTTTGGAGCCTTGCAGTTGCAGAGCAATCACCCCCAGATGACCTACTATTTCCTCTTCGTCGTGGCGGCTCTTGTCCTGACTTGGCTCGTGATCGCTATCCGCGAGAAGAAGATGAAGCATTGGTCGATTGCCACTGCTTGTGCCGTCGTGGCTGCCATTCTCGCTGTGGGTGTCAATTCTTCAAGCCTCTATAATTCCTACGAATATTCCAAAGAAACAGTGCGTGGTCGTGCCACTGAACTTACCACTCCGGGTGGCGACAACACCGGAGGTATGAAGCGTAGCGACATCACCTCTTGGAGTTATGGCGTGGATGAAACATTCACACTGCTTCTCCCTAACGTGAAGGGTGGGGCAACCATCAAACCGGTGGGAGGACAGAATCAACTCCTCTCCGTGGCTGATGTCAACGTCGATGCTCTCCAAAATTTGTCACCCGAGGAGTTGCAATTTGTCTATCAATTCCCGCAATATTTCGGCAATCAGCCCATGACCAATGGCCCGGTGTATGTCGGCGCTTTCGTATTGATGCTTGCCATCCTCGCTCTCTTCTTGGTGAAATCTCCTGTGAAATGGGCTCTCTTGGCTGTGTCGATCCTCGCTATCCTCCTCTCTTGGGGTCATAATTTCTCTTGGTTCACCGATATTTTTATCGACTATTTCCCCGCTTACAATAAATTCCGTGCCGTATCCTCGATTTTGGTTGTGGTGGAATTTACCATTCCACTCCTCGCCGCTATGTGCCTTGCCCGACTCATAGAGCATCCTGAAGAATTCCGCGCCAAACCGCTATATCTGCATATCACCTTTGGTGTCGGTGCCTTGATATGCCTCTTGGGGTGGATGTTCCCCTCTATGTTCGGTGACCCCTTCTCCGTGGCAGAAATCGAACAACTCACCGAGATGGGGGCATTCTCCGATCCCTCGCTCTATGGCATCATCAACGCCGTCAAGAGTGCTCGTCTATCTTTGGTAAGTAGCGACGCTCTCCGCTCTCTGATTTTCATATTGATCGGTTGGGGATTACTATTCCTCTACCTGCGTGGCTCTATAAAGAAGGGATATATCCTCGCTTCTGCGGTGATCTTGCTTTCTCTGATCGACCTCTATACCATCAATCATCGTTATGTCAACTCCGAGAATTTCGTGGCCCCCGTCGAAGATGATGCCATCTTCGAGATGACCGCTGCCGACCGTCAAATCTTGCAAGATACAAGTTATTATCGCGTGCTCGACCTCGATGATATGGGTGGCGCTCGCTCTTCTTATTTCCACAAGACCATCGGTGGTTATCATGCCGCCAAGTTGACACGCTACAACGACCTCCTGCAAAATCAGATCTATAAGGGCAACCTTAATGTCATCGATATGCTCAATGCACGCTATTTCATCAAGAATGACAGCGTGATAGTCAATCCGGAGGCTTGCGGCAATGCTTGGTGGGTTCACTCGATCGATTATGTGCCGGATGCCAACGCTGAAATGGCGGCACTCGACTCGCTCGATACTCACAGTCGCGCCGTGGCGGATGCCCGATTCAAAGAGTTGCTCGGCACTCCGGCTCCCATCTCCCCGGGTGATACCATCTATCTGACCTCTTACGCTCCCAATAAGTTGACTTATAAGGCTACTACCGCCAAGGGTGGCGTGGCAGTGTTCAGCGAAGTTTATTTCCCATGGGGTTGGGTGGCTACTATCGATGGCAAGCCGGCTGAGATCGGACGTGTCAATTATCTGCTGCGAGCCATGAAGATAGCCCCGGGTAGCCACGACGTGGTGATGACCTTCGATCCGCAGTCCCTGCGTATCACCGACAATGTCGGCGTCGCTTGCGTCGTGATCATATATCTGCTCGTTTTGGCGGCTTTGGCAGGGGTGATAATATCTATTGTGGCAGCCCATCGAAAGAGGGAATAAGGTTGCTACACGATAACTCACATATAGACACTACCTCTATGATAAACTCGATAGTGGAATACTACAAACGCTGGCGTCATTCGCGGGGATATGGCGTACACTCACCCTTTGCCTACGACCTGGTGAAGAGTGTGATACGCATCCCGCAAGGCTATGCATATTATGGCTATGAGGATATCGACGTGACTGCTTATCGCAGTGGTATTCCGGTGTCTTATATCAAAGAGGCGGAGATGTTGCTGCGCCTTGCCGCCTATTTCGATGTGAAACGAGCCTTTATGCCCCCGGAGTCGGAAGTGCCTTATCGATCTGCCCTCTTGGCTGCTAATTCGCGCATGGAGATCACCACAGCGATAGGGCGTGCCAATCGATGTTCTCTTATCTGCTCGACAGATGATTACCTCCCTCTCGAAAAACTCCTCGCTCTGCTCAACACACCGGGACGCATTTTCGCCATCCGCAATACTCCGGAGGGTTGGAGTCAACGACTCTTCGACGCTCTGGAACATGGCGTAATGCTTTATGACCGCCATCGTGCCATCATCGTGTCGCGCCCCGAAATGCAGAAAGTCGCCTATTCGATCAAGTTTTAAGTTGATAAGTCCGCATCCTCTGCCATGCGACCGCTAAAGCCTTCTTCCGATATTGCCCGTGATTTCGCCCATCATTTAGTGTTGGAGCGTGGCCTCGCCGACAACACGGCGCGGGGATACCTGGTCGATGTCGGACATCTATTGGTGTTTGTCGAATCCCGGGGATTGAGTCTCGACCATGTGACTCGAGATGATATCCACACACTCCTCTGCGATCTGCATGATCTCGGCATTTCGGCACGCTCGCAGGCTCGATTTATCGCCGGTATTCGCAGTTTCTTCAAGTTCTTACGCCTCGAAGGTTATATCGAAGCGGATCCAACCGAACTGATCGAATCCCCTCGTATCGGGCGTTCTCTACCC
This sequence comes from Bacteroidales bacterium, assembly GCA_004553095.1. GTDB lineage: Bacteria > Bacteroidota > Bacteroidia > Bacteroidales > Muribaculaceae > Lepagella. The sequence goes on along the minus strand of SFMJ01000001.1, from coordinate 12,194 downwards.
GACGTGCTGAGCGTTGAGGAGATCGATGCGATGATTGCCGCCCTGCCTGCCGACAAGGAGGAGACACCTCGCAATCATGCCATCATCGAGACCCTATATGGGAGCGGCCTTCGCGTCTCGGAATTGGTGGCGCTGCGCATCTCGCGCATTTCTCTCGATGATGGCTATATCATCGTCGAGGGTAAGGGGGGTAAACAGCGGCTGGTGCCCCTCTCGCCGGTGGCTGTCGAACTCATAAGTGACTACCTCCCTCTCAGAGAGAAGGGGGTAATCAAGCCCGGTAATGAAGATATACTATTCCTGAATCGGCGCGGAGCACCTCTGACCCGGGTCATGGTGTTCTATATCATACGTGACTTGGCTGTCGCTGCCGGCATCAATAAGAAGGTGTCTCCCCACACATTGCGTCACTCGTTTGCCACCCATCTCTTGGAGGGTGGCGCAAATTTGCGAGCCATCCAAGAGATGTTGGGGCATGAGTCGATTGCCACCACGGAGATCTACCTGCACTTGGATCGCACCCGCCTTCGCAGCGAATTGCTGACCCACCATCCCCACTATCGGCAAGAAGCAGAGTGTTGAAAGAAAATTTAAGGAACGCGCTCTTAGTCCTCTTGTTCGCCTCGGAGTGTGGCGGATGATGCATCGACGATGCGTACCTTGATGAAATCTCCCGGACGTGTGTTGCCGCGAGCGAATACCACCACCTTATTCTGAGTAGTGCGGCCAAAATACTCTTCGGCGCTTCGCTTGGACCGTCCCTCCACCAGCACCTCGAATGTCTTCCCTATGTCCCGACGATTGCTCTCAAGCGAGAGCTCGTTTTGAAGTGCTATCATTCGGTTGAGTCGCTCGATCTTTACCTCTTCCGGAACATTGTCGGGCATCATGCGCGATGCCAATGTGCCGGGGCGTTCCGAATATTTGAACATAAAGGCGGAGTCGAAGCCTGCTTCGCGCATCAGCGAGAGGGTTTCTTGGAAATCCTCTTCCGACTCATTGTAGAATCCGGTAAACATATCGGTGGAGAGACCGGCATCGGGAAGAATACGACGGATGGCCGCCACCCGGTCGAGGTACCACTCCCGAGTATAACTGCGGTTCATATCCTTGAGCACCGAGTTCGAACCGCTCTGCACCGGCAGGTGGATATGTCGCGCCAGATTGGGATTTGCGGCGATGACTTCGAGTGTCCGGTCGCTCATATCCTTGGGGTGTGATGTCGAAAAACGAATTCTCATATCGGGGGCTGATTTTGCCACCATCTCCAAGAGGTCGGGGAAGGAAACCACAACACCCGTTTCCGGGTCGGTATAAGAATAACTGTTGACATTCTGACCCAAGAGGGTTGCCTCTTTGAAACCGCGATCATGTAGGTCCTGAAGTTCGCGCAGGATGCTTTGTGGCTCGCGTGAGCGTTCCCGTCCGCGGGTATATGGCACGATGCAGTATGAGCAGAAGTTGTTGCATCCGCGCATGATCGAGATAAATCCGCTGATCGGCCCGGTAGCACCAAGTCGTCGAGGCACTACATCTCGATATGTCTCCGATGTAGAGAGCTCGATATTGATAGCCGGCTCCCCCGTCTCGGCAGCGGCTATCAAGTTGGGAAGGTCGAGATAGGCATCGGGCCCTGCCACCAAGTCGACTCCATGCTTATCGATAAGATCATTTTTCAGACGCTCTGCCATACAGCCGATTACGCCGATGATGATATTCCGCCCCAATTTGCGACGCAGTGAGTTCCAATATGCCAAACGTGAGTAAATCTTCTGCTCGGCATTGTCGCGAATCGAACAGGTGTTAAGCAAAACGGCAGCTGCTTCTTCATCTGATTCGGTCGGTTCGTAGCCCGCAAGTGCCATCATTGCGGCAACTACCTCAGAATCAGCCACATTCATCTGACAACCGTAAGTTTCGATGCGCACTTTTTTTGAAACTGTGCAATTTTTTTCGTTATTAGGTAAAAAAAATGGTTTCATTATTATCAACTATTGCATAAAATTATTAATTTTGTGCAAATTTACTACTTAAATCTAAACGTTACAAATGAGTATTCCATTTATTTCAGCAGAAGAGGCTGCATCAGTGATAAAAAATGGTGATAATATCGGATTATCCGGATTCACAGCCTCGGGAACTCCGAAAGTCGTAACGGTGGCATTGGCAGAGCGTGCCAAAGCCCTCCATGAAAAAGGCGTTCCATTTAAAGTTAACTTACTTACAGGCGCATCGACCAACGATCATGTAGATGGTGAATTGTCGAGAGCGGATGCTATCGGCCTTCGTGTCCCCTACCAGGGTCACAAGGATAGCCGTGCACTTGCCAACCGCAATGGGATGCACTACTCAGACCTTCATCTTAGCCACTTGTCGCAAGATATGCGATATGGCTTCTATGGAGATGTAGATGTGGCAATCATCGAAGCCACCGAGATGAGTCCCAGTGGCGAAGTGATTTTGGGTGCCGGTCTTGGCATGAGCCCCACTGTGGCGCAAATGGCTAAGAAGGTGATCATCGAGTATAGCTCTTATTATCACAATTCTTTCCGCGGATTCCACGACAATTACATACCTTTGGATCTTCCTCATCGTCGCGAGATCCCTATCTATAAGCCAAGCGACCGTATCGGTTCGCCGATCTTGAAGATCGACCCCAAGAAGATCATTGGTGTCGTGCCCTCCAACGCCTCTGAGAGCATCGCCCCCTTCACCGCCCCCGATGAGTTGACCACTCGCATCGGTCAGAACATCTGCGAGTTCCTCGCTCGCGAAATGAAGGCTGGCAAACTCCCCAAGGAGTTCCTCCCCATCCAGTCGGGTGTAGGTAATGTCGCTAACGCTGTGCTCTATGGATTGGGCGAAAACCCCGATATCCCTTGCTTCGAAATGTATACCGAGGTAATCCAGGATGCCGTGATGACTCTTATGGAAGAGGGTAAGTGTAAGTTCGCTTCTACTTGCGCCTTGACTTTCAGCGATGACGCTATGCTTCGCTTCATGGATAATATCGACTTCTTCCGCGACAAGATCGTGATGCGCCCCGGTGAGATCTCCAACCATCCCGAGATCGTGCGCCGATTAGGCCTTATCGCCATGAATACTGCCCTCGAGGCCGACATCTTCGGTAATGTCAACTCTACACACGTTATGGGCACCAAGATGATGAACGGTATCGGTGGCTCGGCAGACTTCAGCCGCAATGCTTACCTCTCCATCTTCTCTTGCCCATCTATCCAGAAGGGTGGAAAGATCTCTACTTTCGTGCCTATGGTGTCTCACCTCGACCATAGCGAGCACTCTGTCAAGATCCTCGCTACTGAACAGGGCGTTGCTGACCTCCGCGGCAAGGATCCTCGCCAGCGTGCCGAATGTATCATCGAGAATTGCGTTCACCCCATGTATAAGCAACTGATGTGGGATTACCTCAAACTCGGCGAGAAGGTGGGTGGACACATCCCTCACTATCTCCCCGCTGCTTTCGCTCTCCATCAGGCTTTCATGGAGACCGGAGATATGCTTAATGCCGATTTCGCTAAGTTCGGCGCTTAATCGGTTGGCTGATTTAAAAAATAGTAGTTTAGACTATTCATATTTTTTAGTTTTAGTTTTAGTTTTTATGTAAGGTGTAGGTGGTACAACCATCTACACCTCTTTTTTTTTATAAGGTGGATAGACTCATTATTAGAGCGCGTTCCTTAAAAATTCGTAAAAAAGTGGTGGATGGATAAAAAAAGAGGTGAAAAGTATTGACAAAGGGGGTGCCGATTTATTAACTTTGCATTTGATTTGCGGATTCTGCCCCTGCAAGAATCCTGAGATGTATGATCCTAATCGAATGAGATGAAGAATAATAAGGAGATTAAAATGTCATATTGGGCACATCACCTCACCACGATCATAAGTGTGACGCTCGTGTTGCTACTGATGGGGATGATAGCCATGGTATGGATAAGTGCCGATCATGAGACTCGCCGTCTCAAGGAGCAAATAGAGTTGAGTGTCATCATGGCTGACTCGATTCCCCAAGGTAGTGCTCGCGCCCTCTCAGAGCAACTGATGAAGGAACCATTCGCCCATCAAGTGAAGTACATTTCGAAGGAGGAGGCTCTCAATAATTGGACTGCCGAGACGGGCGAAAACCTCGAGGAGGTGTTTGGTGTGAACCCACTGAGTGAGGAGATAAGTATCAGCCTTAATGAGAATTATGCCACGGCTTCGGGTATTGCCGCTATCAAGAAGCAGTTGGAGAAAAATCCCATCGTGGAGGCTGTGTCAAGCCCCGAAACGGAGATGGTCGAATCGATGAATAGCAATATCTCGCGATTGACTCTGATCCTGAGTGTCGTGGCGGCTATTATGTTAGTGATATCTTTCGTGCTGATCAATAATACGGTCCATCTCACCATATATTCGCGGCGATTTACCATCCACACGATGCAGTTGGTGGGTGCCACCAATTCTTTCATCCGCCGTCCGGTCATCATGGGTAATCTACTTGCCGGTCTTATCGCCGGCGTGCTGGCCTCTGCTTTGATTGCCATCGCTATGGTGAGCATCAGCCGCACATGGCTCCCCGAAATCTATAACTTTATCCCTTGGCATGTATTTGGTATCATCGCCGGGGCTTTGATCTTGATGGGTATGACACTTTGTGCCTTGGCTTCTTGTGTGTCTGCCAATATCTATCTTCGCAAAGACTACGACAAATTATTCAAATAACGAAATATAATATGGATATCAAAGATATCAAACCCAAAGAGAAGAAATCGGAGAAATCTCCTTTCAGCCAACCCGAAACCCCTTTCAGCAAGATTAATTTCATCTTGATGGGGGCTTGCTTGGCGCTGATCATCATCGGCTTTATTTTGATGAGTGGCGGCGGTTCTGCCACTTCCGGCGAGTTCAACCCGGAGATCTTCAGCACCCGTCGCATCGTGGTGGGGCCCACTCTCACTTTCTTGGGATTCCTGCTTATGGCGTTTGCCATCATCTACAAACCGCGTAAGAAGGAGGATTAAGTGATGGATTGGTTGGACGCTCTTATACTTGGAATAATACAGGGGCTCACCGAATACCTGCCGGTGAGTTCAAGTGGACATATCGAGATTGTTAAGGAAGTGCTCGGAGTCAATCTTCCGGCTGAAGAAAATTTGCAATTCAGCGTGATCGTGCATGCCGCTACGGTATTGTCGACCATCGTGGTGCTCTGGCCGATGTTCGCCAAACTCTGCAAGAGTTTCTTCACTTTCCGACGCGATAATGACTTCTATTACGTCTGCAAGATTCTGGTGTCTTGTATCCCGGTGGGCATCGTTGGTGTCTTTCTGAAGGATACGGTAGAGGAAATCTTCGGCAGCGGCCTGATGGTGGTGGGTATCTGTCTGATGGTCACTGCTATGCTCTTGACTTTCGCTTATCTGAGCGATCTTCGTGCAGCCCGTCGCAATGAGGGAAAACTGACCGAAGCCCCGGCAGGAAGTGAAGGAAGAGAGATTGGATGGATTGACTCGATTGTCATAGGCTTGGCGCAAGCCGTGGCTGTATTGCCGGGATTGAGCCGTAGTGGTACTACGATAGCCACCGGCATCCTCTTGGGCAATAAGAAAGCCGCTGTGGCTCATTTCTCTTTCTTGATGGTGATCCTCCCCATCTTGGGAGAGTGTCTCCTCGATCTCAAGGATATGATAGGGGGTGAGGCTGCCGATAGTGCAATCGGTGTTCTGCCTCTCCTCATCGGTTTCGTCTCGGCTTTCCTCGTCGGCTGCGCTGCTTGCCGTTGGATGATCGACTTGGTGAAGAAGGGTAAACTGATCTGGTTTGCCATCTATTGCGTCATCATGGGTGTGGTCTGCATCGTATGGTAATCTTTGAGTGTTCTCTTTAGAACGCGCTCTTAATCAGATTTGTGTGGTAATATAATATAATCTCAACGAAACGAAAACTCGACTGATGGATTTTATCACCGGAGAGATAATAGGCATCGATAAGCCCTTGCGTTGGACTTCGTTTGATGCCGTAAAGCGTATCCGAGGGGCTATACAGCGTCGGATGCACGTAAAGAAATTCAAGGTCGGTCATGCCGGCACCCTCGATCCTCTTGCCACAGGCGTGCTGATCGTCTGCACCGGACGTGCCACTCGCCGCATCAGCGAGCTGCAGGAGGGTATGAAAGAGTATGTGGCGGAGGTAACTCTCGGAGCCACAACTCCAAGTTATGACTTGGAGACGGAGATTGATGCTACATACCCTTGCGATCATGTGACTCGCGAGCGTGTTATAGAGGTGTTGCCCCGTTTCACCGGCCGACTCATGCAGGTCCCTCCCGTATTTTCTGCTGTTAAGGTCGACGGCAAAAGAGCCTATTCTTTCGCTCGGAAGGGTAAGGAGGTGGAACTCAAACCCAAGGAACTGGAAATTCGTGAACTCGAATTGCTCGATTATCAGCCGGCCAAGATTACCCTCAGAGTGCTTTGCTCGAAGGGTACTTACATTCGGGCTCTGGCTCGAGACCTCGGAGTGGCTTTGGAGACCGGTGCGCATCTTACGGCCTTGCGTCGTACTCGCGTCGGGGACATAACTATCGACCATTGTTGGAGCATCGACGAGGCTTTAGAGCATATCGCCAACGATGAGTTGACTTTCCCCGAAGAGTAGGTAATAAAGATATTATTAATGTAGGTATATAGATCGAATCAGATGAATTAATCCATAACCATCAAGATCGATCGGAATAAATGAAAATTAACGATAATTAGATATGAAGCTGTCACAATTTAAATTCAGATTGCCTGATGACTTAATCGCACAGCATCCCAGTGAGGTGCGCGATGAGTGCCGCCTGATGGTGGTGGACCGTCGCACCGGAGAGGTTAGTCATCATATATTTAAGGAATTGATCGATTATTTCGACGAGGGTGATGTGATCGTGTTCAATGATACGAAAGTCTTCCCCGCTCGTCTTTATGGAAACAAAGAGAAAACCAACGCCCGCATCGAGGTGTTCTTGCTCCGCGAATTGAATGAAGAGAATAAGTTGTGGGATGTTTTGGTGGATCCGGCTCGTAAAGAGGTAATAGACAATACGACATCGCGAGGCAGAACTCTTCGCTTCCTCTACGATGGCCCTCACGATGAGTTTAAGGAGGCTCTATATGCCCTGGGCGAGATGCCGCTGCCGGAATATATCACTCGTCCGGTGGAACCGGAGGATACCGATTATTATCAGTGTATCTATGCTCGCAATGAGGGGGCGGTGATGGCTCCCGCTGCCGGTCTCCATTTTAGTCGCGAATTGATGAAACGTTTGGAAATCAAGGGCGTGGAACGAGGCTTCCTGACTCTTCACTCCGGTCGCGGCAACACCAAGGATATCGATGTGGAAGATCTTACCAAGCATCGTATGGACTCTGAAGAAATGTATGTCGATGATGACTTGGTGGCTATCGTCAATAAGGCGAAGGATGCCGGCAAGCGTGTTTGCGCCGTCGGCACTTCGACCATGCGTGGCATCGCAAGTTCGGTCTGTATGAATGGTCACTTGATGCCTTTCGCAGGCTGGACCAATAAGTTCATCTTCCCTCCCTTCGATTTTACCGTGTGCGATTCGATGATCTCCAATTTCCACTTGCCCTACAGCACCATGCTTATGATGGTGTCGGCTTTCGGCGGATATGATCTGGTGATGAAGGCTTACGACATCGCTATCAAAGAGAAGTATAGATTCGGCGCATACGGCGACGCTATGCTGATCCTCCGATAATCTCGGCATATTCTCCGAAAAGTCCTAATATCGGATTCACACCAATTTAAGGAACGCGCTCTTAATAAAGTGTGCGTTTTTTAGATTTTTTATGATTATTGTCCGCTAAACTTTTGTTTATATGCCTAAAAAAAGTTTAGCGGACAGTAATAATAATCGGTTGGATGACATCCAAAACGGTCGGATTGTAAACATCCCTTTATCCGCCTTGACTGAAAGTTGAGGCGGATAAAGGGATGTTTACTCCCTGTTCTGTAAAAGCATATGAGCGAACTGTTGAGTGCTTCAAACTATTGAACCGATCACAATTTGTGACCAGTTCATTCATTTCTTCCTTAGTCAGTTGAAAACGAAAACGTTCAGGAAATCTCTCAATATTACGTTTTACAGCTTGATTTAACACCCTGGTTTCCACTCCGTAAAGTTCAGCCAAGTCTCTGTCTATCATAATCTGCTTTCCACGAATAGACATTATTCGACTTTCTACAGGAGTGGTAACTACGACTTCATCATTTTGTAACTGGATAAAGCTGTAGAGGTATATAATCTCAAGGGCACTCGCATCGCTACTTCGGTAGAAGGCCTTGTTCCCGGCATCTATATAGTCCGTCAGGGCAACACGGTAAAGAAAATCGCAGTGAAGTAAAAAACTCACTCTAAAATAATTCCCCGACCTCCGAGAGGCCGGGGAATTATTATTTTCTTTAGGATCCTTAGAGATTACTCAGCTTTGCCATCGCTGCCGAGGACAGCCACGATCTTGTGCTTGTAGAGTTTCTCCATCTCTTCGCGAGCGGGACCAAGATATTTGCGGGGGTCGAATTCACCCGGCTTCTCTACGAAGACCTTGCGAACGGCTGCTGTCATCGCCAGACGGCTGTCTGAGTCGATGTTGATCTTGCAAACATCCATCTTGGCTGCCTTGCGGAGCTCTTCTTCGGGAATGCCGATAGCATCGGGAAGTTTGCCACCGTTAGAGTTGATGATGTCTACATACTCCTGAGGTACAGATGAAGAACCGTGGAGCACGATGGGGAAGTTGGGAAGTTCTTTCTCTACACCCTCGAGAACTTCGAATGCCAATGGAGGAGGCACGAGGCGACCGGTCTTGGGGTCACGTGTGCACTGTGCGGGTGTGAACTTGTATGCACCGTGAGATGTGCCGATAGAGATAGCAAGGCTGTCGCAACCTGTGCGAGTCACGAAGTCTACTACTTCTGCCGGGTCGGTATATGTGTGATGGTCGGAAGATACCTCATCCTCAACGCCGGCGAGTACTCCGAGCTCTCCCTCTACGGTTACATCATATTGATGTGCGTAGTCACATACCTTCTTGGTCAATGCCACATTCTCTTCGTAGGGAAGATGGCTACCATCGATCATCACTGAAGAGAAGCCATTGTCGATGCAATCCTTGCAGAGCTCGAATGTGTCACCATGGTCGAGGTGAAGCACGATCTGGGGCTTCTCCCAGCCAAGTGATTTCGCATATTCCACTGCTCCCTGTGCCATGTAACGCAACAAGATAGCGTTAGCATAGTTGCGGGCTCCCTTCGATACTTGAAGGATCACAGGTGATTTTGTGTCGCTTGCTGCCTTGATGATGGCTTGCAATTGCTCCATATTGTTGAAGTTGAATGCAGGAATCGCGTAGCCGCCATGCACGGCCTTGGCAAACATCTCTTTGGTGTTGACCAAACCTAAGTTTTTATAATCTACCATTTTTGTTGTTTAATTATATGGTTATAATCTAAATACCTAACGGAATTATTGTGTATTTTCGTATCTTTCGAAAACTTTTTGCAAATATAGAAAATTTTCTGCAATTAGACAAACTTTCCCGATTATTCCACACCTCCGGGTGTCAGAGCGCTCTGCAATTCGCTGAGACACTTCATCACTTCGGTGTCTGTGTCGTGGAGTCGCTGTCGACAGAATTTGAGCAGTTCGAGGGCTCTGCTCGTGTAGACGGTGAGTTGGTCGATGTCGCATTGATTGTTTTCCATCTTAGCCAAGATGCTCTCTAATTCGGAGATCGCTCCTTTATATGTCAAGTTTTCTTCCATTTTTATTTTTCTATTTTTCTTTGGTTGCTGTTTCTCTTTATTTACGCTATTTCCCCCCGGACGCTATTCCTCCACAACTTCGGAGATTATCTTGCCGCCGGCGAGTGTGGTCTCGATGCGTGTGCCGGGTGTTAACTCGGATATGTCGGTCAGGGCGTGACCATTGATGCGTGTGATGCTATATCCTCGGCGCAGTGTGCTGTCGGGACTCAAGGCGCGCAGCATGTCGTCGATATGCTGCAATCGGGTCTTCTCTTGCTGGGTTATGGTGGCGGCTCTGTTGGTGAGTCGCAGTGCCATCTGCGAGAGGGTGTTCTCTTCGCGAGTCATCGTAGCGCTCAGGGTTTGCCTCAGCCGGTGGGCATATTCCCCGAGTCGGAGGTTCTGTTCACTTACCCTCCCCTTCACCTGCATGGGAAGGGACTGTGCTATGCTCTTGAGTTGCATCTCGCTCTGCATTAGAGTGCTGCGGATATATGTCGGAAGTATCTGCCCATAGTGAGAGAGGCGGATATTCTCCCCTTTGAGGGCTTCACGACTATATTGGGCTATGCTCTTCACATATCCTGTGATGTCGGCATAATATTTGCGGAGGGTGTCGATGATCATAGCCGCCACTGCTGTCGGAGTCTTGCACCTAATGCATGCAATCTCGTCGAGTACCGTGCGGTCGCGTTCATGGCCGATGCCCACCATCACCGGGAGGGGGAATGTGGCGACGCGTCGCGCTATATCATAATTGTCGAATCCTATCAAGTCGGTGGTGGCTCCTCCCCCGCGGATTATCACCACGGCATCCCAGAGGTCGATGGTTTGCTCCACCATGTCGAGGGCTCGAATCACACTCTCAGCGGTCTTCTCTCCCTGCATCACGGCGGGGAATAACACCGTATATATCTTAAAGCCGTCGCTGTTCTGCTCGAGTTGGTTGATGAAGTCTCCATAACCGGCAGCGCCGGCAGCTGAGATCACGGCGATGCGTTGTGGAGCGATGGGGTGCTCTAATCGAAGGTTGTAGTCGTGGACCCCTTCCCGCTGTAGACGTTCCAGGATTTCGCGACGGAGTCGCTCGATATCCCCCAGTGTGTAGGTGGGGTCGATATCATCGATCACAAATGAGATGCCATAGAGGCCGTGGTTGGTTGCATTGCCATGAACCATCACCTTCATCCCGCTGCAGAGGTCGCGCCCGGTGGCTTCGATGAAGATACGTCTTATCCTCATTAGACTGCTACTCCAGATCATGGCGCGGATTTTCGCTCGGTTTCTTCCGGAGCTATCCTTCTCCAAGAGCTCCATGTAGCAATGCCCTCCCGACACTCGCAAGTCTGACATCTCGGCTTGCACCCAGATGTTGCGTGTGCCGCTGCTCATCTGGATGGCGTTGGTGATGTTCTGCTGTAGTTGCGATATAGTGAGTGGATTACTTATCATCGACTTCCGCGATTTTTGTCAACGCACCGGTAGAGGGGTCGAATGTGGCGTAGGAACGGACTTTCTTGTCGCTGAAGAGCGAGGGCTGCAGACCGAATTGTACACCGAATTGCGAGCATTCCACACTCTGCGTCCATAGAGTCTGCGAACCAAGCGAGAGGGTAACCTTGGCTGCCCCCGGCAGGTTGTAAATCACAGCATCTTTGGGGAGTTTCTTGACCTCTCCCTTTTCGTCGGTGGGAAGTGACTCTTGACGCGTCACTTTGACGTTGATATATACCGGCTCGCCGGAGTAGTCGTCAGCATCCACGAACCCGGCAAAGTCGCTCATGCGGAAGAGCACTTGCTTACCATCTTTTTCGGGGGTGAATGTGTAGGTGCGTGTTACTGTTCGCGACTCGGTCGCACCGGTGAAGGCGGCTGTGATGGCTGCCTCTTGATGTGTCAGAGAGTTGAGCATCAAGTCTAATTGCTTGCCGTCGGTGGGCATGCTCTCAGCTGTGCCGCGTGTCAGCGACACTTTGGCATCTCTCACCTCCATCAGACTCTCGGCAAGAAATTGTGCCTGCTTGGCTGAGGATTTCGATGCCAAAAAGTCTTCGTTGACATATTGCATGAAGTCTTTTACCCCAATTTCTGAACTGAAGGAGGTGTCTTGAGGTCGCGTTTCGCGTGTCGGTGCATCCACATCTTTGTTGATAGCCAATAGCATGCCATTTTCATCAATGCATATCGAGGTCAATGCACCCGGCTTGCATTGCATCAGATATTCTTGGCTCTCGTCCGCCTCACCATAGATGATGGCTTTGACGTTGACTATCTGCCAGTTCTCATCGTTTTCTTTGATGACATTGTCGGTGCCGATATATTTCTTGGCATATTGATAGAAGGGGCCGGCATGGGAGACTGTTTGGCGTGCGGTCACATCGAAT
>SFMJ01000191.1 GCA_004553095.1 Bacteroidales bacterium | reverse complement strand
CAACTCCCACAATGGAATATAAACCCCAATCGGCAATTAGACTATTATGCGCCAACAAAACGTAGAGACATCTGTTCAAAAACAAGAGTTGTTATCATCATAACGCGAATCTCTTCTGTCTCAACGCCCTTGCCGTGGCTGTTGTCACTCTTGCCACCTCCTCCTCACTCACTCCGTAGCTCTCAGCCAGACGGCGGAGGATATGCGTAACAAAAGAGGGTTCGTTGCGCTCACCGCGATGAGGAACGGGTGCCATATAAGGAGCATCGGTCTCTAATACGATGCGATGGAGAGGGACAGCGGAGGGAAGTACCTCGGGGAGATGGGATTTCTTAAAGGTCAACACACCGCCTATGCCAAGCACGAAGCGCTCAAACTGCAAGAGTTCGGCAGCCTCGTGGGCATTGCCGGTGAAACAATGAAAGATGCCTCCCACCAACTCCTTGCGATACTCCATGAGGAGCTTCACCATCTCGTTCTGTGCCTTGCGGCAGTGGATGACGAGTGGCAGGCGACACGCTATCGACCACTCCACCTGCTGACGGAAGGCTTCGAGCTGTTCGTCGGCATACTCACGGCTCCAATAGTAATCGAGCCCCACCTCGCCGATAGCGATCATTTCGGGAGACATGAGTTGCTTCATCTCGGCTATCACCTGCTTCCAATCGTCTTTCACCTCCTCGGGATGAAGTCCTATCATGGGATAGGCGAAACCAGGATAACGCTGGGCGACAGCCTTCACGGTAGCGACAGAGGGTAGATGGATGGCCGGCAGCCATAGCTCAGCAGCCCCCGCCTCGCGTGCACGCGCCACCACCTGATCTAAGTCGGCAGCAAACTCCTCACCATCGAGATGAGTATGGGTATCGATGAACTCGGGATTCATCGCTGACGTTTCATTAAGAGGTGAGTATATTGTCGCAGCTGTTCCTTCTTCTCCTCGGGGAGGTGCAGTGCATCGAGACAATGCTGACTCTCCATGAAATAGTCGTTGATGCGCTCTTCACACAGCTGACGTATGCCCAACTGGTTATAGATGGTTGTGACGGCACTGATTTTCTCTTCACGGTCGAAGGTGGAAGCGGAGAGCCACCTATTGAGTTCTTCACGCTGTTGTCTGTTGGCTCGCTGCTGCGCATTGATGAGCATGTATGTCTTCTTGTTGCATACGATATCTCCTCCTATCGCCTTTCCAAACACCGCAGGGTCGCCATAGACATCGAGTAGGTCGTCCTGCAACTGGAAGGCCAGTCCCAAGGTCTCTCCAAAACGGTAGAGTGTGTCGGCATCCTCTGCAGGTGCATCAGCGAGGATGGCTCCCATCTTTGTAGCACAGGCCAAGAGCACACTTGTCTTGAGACGAATCATCTCAATATATTCGGCTTCGGTCACATCGGTGCGATGCTCAAATTCCATGTCATACTGCTGTCCCTCGCCTATCTGAAGTGCAGTCTCGGTAAAGAGTGTGAGTATCTCCTTCATCTTTTCGGGGGCACACTGCATGATGCGTTGATAAGACAGTACGAGCATGGAGTCGCCGGAGAGGATGGCGGTGTTGGCATCCCACTTACGATGCACCGTGGGCTGACCACGGCGCACATCGGCATTGTCCATCAGGTCGTCGTGGAGCAGGGTGTAGTTGTGATAGGTCTCCAGTCCACAAGCTGTCATCAAGATATCTTCTGGATGCTCCTTATAAAGGTTATAGGCAAGGAGCATAAGTACTGGTCGCAGGCGTTTTCCTCCGATAGAGAGGACATAACGTATGGGGGCGTAGATAGATTGCGGCTGGCGCTCATAGGGCAACGAAGCAATGAAGTCGTTGACCATAGTTAGGAGTTGTGAAGAACTTGTTGTCATATCAAGTGATATATTGGTTGTGTAATGTCTTTGGATTGTCTGTCGGGATGCTTAGGAGAGTTTGAAGACGATGGGGATAGCCACCACGGTGCGGCAGGGCTTGTCGTTTTGCACACCTGCCTTCCATCGGGGCATGAGGCGTAGCACGCGGAGTGCCTCTCTGTCGCAGGCGTCGTTGAGCGACTTCACTATCTTAAAATCGGAGAGACTGCCATCGGCGTTGACGATAAACTGTGCCACCACCTTGCCTTCCACCTTTCTCACCTTTGCCGAGGTAGGATAGCGCAGGTTCTTGGTGAGCCACCTCACCAGTTCGATGGGTCCTCCAGGATACTGCGGAAGGTCTTCCAACACTCTAAACTTCAGCGGATTGTCATCATCCTCCTCTATTTTCTCATCTTCTTCCTTCTCTGCCTCTGTCTCCATCACCTCTTTCTCTGCCTTCGAAGCCTTATC
>SFMJ01000190.1 GCA_004553095.1 Bacteroidales bacterium | reverse complement strand
CCGCGGTGAACTCGGTAGGAGCGTTTCTCGACTGGGGGCTCCCCAAGGAGCTGCTGGTACCATTTCGCGAGCAGAAAGTGAGGATGGTGAAAGGGAGATACTACACCGTGTTTGTATATCTCGACGACAATTCCAAGCGCATTGTGGCATCGGCAAAACTCGACAAATTTCTCGACAACAAGATGCCGAAATACCACGTCGGCGATGAAGTGAGGATTCTCATCAACAAGAAAACCGACCTCGGCTACAAAGTAGTGGTCGATGACCTGTTTTGGGGGATGGTTTACGACTCGGAGATTTTCTTCGATGTGAACATAGGCGAGCGACATCGCGCATTCATCAAGCAAGTGCGCCCCGATGGGAAACTCGACATCACCCTCTCCCCTTCGTCGAAAGAGCGCACGAAAGACTATGCCGACGAGATAATGGAATTTCTAAACGAGAACGGCGGAAGTATGCCCTACAACGACAAGACTCCAGCCGACGAGATAACGAGAATCTTCTCTTGCAGCAAGCGCGACTTCAAGAAGGCACTCGGGAGCCTCTACAAGCGCCATCTCATCACCATCGGCGACGACGGAGTGAAGATTGTGTAGCGCAAACAAATAAAAACAAGAGGCTGTGTCGTTTATGCGGCGCAGCCTCTTTATTTATTTAACTGAAAATCGCAATTTATTGCAATAGGTGTTATTCGGATAGTTGGATTACATCATGCCACCCATACCGCCCATACCGCCTGCAGGCATTGCAGGAGCAGGATTGTCTTCCTTCTTGTCGGCAATCACACACTCGGTTGTGAGGAACATACCGGCAATTGAAGCAGCATTTTCGAGGGCTACACGAGTAACCTTGGCTGGGTCGATAACACCTGTTTCGAAGAAGTGCTCGTAGGTTTCTGTGCGTGCATTGTAGCCATAATCACCTTCGCCATCCTTAACCTTTTGAAGGATAACGGCACCTTCAAGACCGGCGTTGGAAACGATTTGACGGAGAGGCTCTTCGATAGCGCGTTTAACGATTTCGATACCTGTGGTTTCATCGTCGTTGTCGCCTACAAGACCTTCGAGAGCCTTGATACAACGGATGTAGCAAACACCTCCACCGGGAACGATACCCTCGGCGATAGCGGCGCGAGTTGCAGAAAGTGCGTCATCAACGCGGTCTTTCTTCTCTTTCATCTCAACCTCAGAGGGAGCACCGATGTAGAGAACGGCAACACCACCGGCGAGCTTGGCAAGACGCTCTTGGAGTTTCTCGCGGTCGTAATCGCTCTTGGTTGTAGCGATTTGGTTCTTGATTTGAGCAACACGCTCGGCAATACATTCTTTGTCGCCTGCGCCATTCACGATTGTAGTGTTCTCCTTGTTAACGGTAACCTTTTCGGCTGTACCAAGGAGGTCGATAGTTGCGCCTTCGAGTTTAAGGCCCTTTTCTTCCGAAATTACCACACCACCGGTGAGGATTGCGATATCTTCGAGCATTTCTTTGCGGCGGTCGCCAAAACCGGGGGCTTTAACGGCGCACACTTTCAAAGAACCGCGGAGACGGTTGACAACGAGAGTTGCGAGAGCCTCGCTATCTACATCCTCGGCAATGATGAGGAGAGGACGACCGGTCTGAGCAGTAGCTTCGAGAATCGGGAGCATATCTTTGAGAACCGAAATCTTCTTGTCGAAAAGGAGGATGAACGGGTTGTCCATGTCGCATTGCATCTTCTCGGCGTTGGTTACGAAATAGGGAGAAATGTAACCGCGGTCGAACTGCATACCTTCTACAACATCAACACTTGTGTCGGTGCCTTTGGCTTCTTCAACAGTGATTACGCCCTCTTTTTTAACCTTGCCCATAGCCTCGGCAATGAGTTGACCGATTTCGGCGTCGTTGTTGGCAGAGATGCGGGCAACATTCTCGATTTTGCCCATATCGTCGTCAACTTCATGAGCCTGAGCCTTGATAGACTCAACCACACGAGCGACAGCCTTGTCGATACCGCGCTTGAGGTCCATAGGATTGGCACCGGCAGTTACGTTCTTGAGACCGGTGTTGATGATAGCTTGAGCGAGAACAGTAGCGGTTGTTGTGCCATCACCGGCATCGTCACCTGTCTTTG
This sequence comes from Bacteroidales bacterium, assembly GCA_004553095.1. GTDB lineage: Bacteria > Bacteroidota > Bacteroidia > Bacteroidales > Muribaculaceae > Lepagella. Next base: position 230 of record SFMJ01000190.1, on the reverse strand, counting down.
AAGCCACTTCCTTAACGAGTTGAGCACCCATGTTTTGGAAAGCATCTTCGAGTTCCACTTCCTTAGCCACTGTAACACCATCTTTTGTGATGTGCGGGGCACCGAATTTCTTCTCGATAATCACGTTGCGGCCTTTAGGACCAAGAGTTACTTTAACAGCGTCGGCGAGAGCGTCCACGCCTTTTTTGAGACTTTCGCGAGCCTCGATATTGAATTTAATTTCTTTAGCC
>SFMJ01000189.1 GCA_004553095.1 Bacteroidales bacterium | reverse complement strand
AGATGAACCTGCTTTGCGACTCCTCGACATGGAGCTATGCACGAATGACTTGCACCGACAACTTCGCCATAATGTGGCAGAAGGGCTTCGGTTATGACCTCAGTTGCCCACCCTCGCTCAACGGAAAACCGATGAGGGTTGACATGGACAACCTAAAGGATAAACTCGAGAATTATTATGCCTTCTTCCGCGACTCGCTACAGTTTACACGCAAGGGGTCGAAGGCAGAGAAATACCGCATGATGGTGATGCTCAACTACTCCCTCGAAGGCACTGCCTACGGTGGTGATTATGACGGAGAGATTGGTGCTCTGTGGCTTGCACCCAACCGTGTGCAGGACAAAAGGCTCAACTGTATCGCTCACGAGCTCGGCCATTCGTTCCAGTCGCAGATAACATGCGACGGAGAGGGCGAGGCATGGGGAGGTTGCGGTTTCTTCGAGATGACATCTCAATGGATGTTGTGGCAGGTGAATCCGGAATGGATAACCGACGAGAAATATCATTTCGACGCCTTCACCAAGACATGCAACAAGGCTTTCCTGCATCTTGAGAACATCTATCATTCTCCTTACGTCATCGAATGTTGGGGAGAGAAGCACGGCAAACCGTTTATCGCCGAACTGTTCCGCCAGGGAAAGAGGGGCGAGGACCCTGTGATGACATATAAGCGACTCACTGGAATGACTCAGAGCGATTTCTGCGACGAGATGTTCTGTAATGTGAGACGTATGGTGAACATGGACTTTCCAAGAGCTTGGAAGGAGACAAGACCATACGCGGGAAAGTTCTCTACGAATTTGAGAGCCACTGATGATGGTTGGCTGCGTGTTGAAGCCAAAGACTGTCCTGAGAACTATGGATTCAATATCATTAAGCTCGATGTGCCCAAGGCAGGAGCAACCGCCAAGGTGAAGTTCCGTGGCATTGCCGAGGCCGATGGCTACGTGTCGCTCAATCCCGAGGCTGCGGGATGGCGCTACGGTCTTGTGGGTATCGGCACCGACGGCAGGACCATCTACGGCAAGATGTGCTCCGCGAAGAAAGGCACTGCCACACTGAAGTCTTCCAAAGAACGCCCTCTCAGCAGTCTCTATCTCGTAGTGATGGGTGCCCCCACCCGCCATTGGCGCAATGTTGATGCCTGGGGACCGGAGGGAGAGCAAACTCCACAGCCAGACGCTCAGTGGGCTTATGAGATTAAAAAATAATAAATGATTATACTATGAAGAAAGTACTATCACTGATTTTTGCCACTTTGTCACTATCCGCAGTGGCTACAGAGAAATGGAACGCTCCCAATAATGCCAATCCATTTATCCCCGGATATTTTGCCGACCCGACTATTCGTAAGTTTGGCGACAATTATTATCTATATGCCACAACCGACGGTACGGGAAATGGATATGGACCGGCACAGGTGTGGGTGAGCCGTGACTTTAAGCATTGGCGCAACTTTGTCATGAACTGGCCCACCACCGAGGTGGTATGGGCTCCTGACGTGGTGAAGCAGAAAAATGGAAAATATCGCTATTACTACTGCGAACCATGCAACGTGAATGTGGGTGAAAGCGACTCGCCTGTAGGTCCATGGCACAATATCCTCGGCAAGGAAGATGCAGTGCTTGTGCCCGACCGCTACGTGCATAATGTCATCACCCTCGACCCTATGCTCTTTGAGGATGAAGACGGAAGCCAATATCTGTATTTCACAACATGGGGAATATACGACGGATTCGGATGCGGAGTGGCTAAGTTGCGTGATGGTGATTTCGACATCAACTCCCTGCCTAAGGACATACGGCTTGACGCACGCGGATGGAACGAGGTTCACCCCTACTCTATCGCCGCCGACAAGTTCTTCTCGGAAAAGAGACTCATCCCCAATACCGAACTGAAGGACATCTTTGAGGCTCCTTTCATATTTAAGCGCAATGGCACATATTACTTCACATATTCGTCGGGCTCATGTCACGACGCAACCTATCGTGTGCAGTATGCCACATCAACCGAAGGGCCTATGGGACCGTTCACCTATCGCGGGGAGATTCTCACCACCAATGCCGACGAAACCATACATGGTCCCGGACACCACTCCATCATCGATATCAACGGGAAATACTATATCGTATATCACCGCCACAACAACCCGAAGTCTGTACATGGATTCAATCGTCAAGTGTGCATCGACCAACTCAACTTTGACGACCAGGGGAATATCCTTCCTGTTAATCCCACACATAGCGGCGATGGGGTGGATGTAATCAAAGAGACGAAATGCAAGGATCTTGCCTTCGGGGCAAAGGTGACTTGCTCGTCATACTACGACGAGTGGTTTAAACCAGAATA
>SFMJ01000034.1 GCA_004553095.1 Bacteroidales bacterium | reverse complement strand
ATCGCTGTAATCACTGAACTGAATGGTCTGTTGAAGAGGTAGCATATCATGTCAATTTCTACCTATAAAGTTACAAAAAAATCGGCACATATTCAAGTTTTTTCACTTGATATGTGCCGATTGAATTATGGGCTCAGTCTATATAGGGACTTTTTCAGTGCCCTCGACCAAGTCAGCGGGATTTTTTTGTCAGTCACTTCGCATAGCCTTTTCTCTTCGTGTGCGAGCGTAGCAGTTTCTCTTCGAGTGCGAGCGTAGCGAGTTTGTTTTTGTGTGATACTGCGTAGCCTTTTGTCTTTGGGTGCGAGCGTAGCTGTTTCTCTTCGGGTGCGATCGTAGCGAGTTTGTTTTTGGGTGATACTGCGTAGCCTTTTGTCTTCGAGTGCGAGCGTAGCGAGTTTCTCTTCGAGTGCGAGCGTAGCAGTTTCTCTTCGGGTGCGAGCGTAGCGAGTTTGTTTTTGGGTGATACTGCGTAGCCTTTTGTCTTCGGGTGCGAGCGTAGCGAGTTTTTCCCCGGCGAGTCTTTCCCTATTCTTTGATGAGTCGTAGTGCTACCCAGCGAGCGTCGCTCACAAGACGAGTCTCTTCGCGTAGATCATAGCGACTCGCTGCCTCGGCGATCATCGCTATGTCCGTGTCATAGAACCCGCTCAGCAGCATCTCGCCTCCACTCTTCAGCCTCCCGGCATACCGGTCGATATCTCCCAAGATGATGTTCCTGTTGATATTAGCAAAGAGATAGTCTGCCGGTTCCAGTCCCGATAGGGCAGTGGCATCTCCATGGATCAGTTCCATCTTAACCCCGTTAAGTGTCACATTCTCTTTGGCATTCTCGTAGGCTGCCTCATCGATCTCGATGCCGATTACCCGTTCTGCACCTCGCATCGCCGCCAAGATGCCCAAGATGCCGGTGCCGGTGCCCATATCTATCACGCTCTTGCCCTGCAGCGACAGATCCAGAATATGCTTCACCATCTGCGAGGTCGTGTCGTGATGCCCCGTGCCGAAAGCCATCTTCGGATCGATCACTATGTCATATTCCGCCTCCGGAACTTCCCTATGGAATGTGGAGTGGATCACACATCTACCCTCGATCAGTATTGGCTTGAAATAATTCTTCTCCCATTCTTCGTTCCAATCCTCTCCCTCTATCACTTCGCCGGTAATCTTGAAGTCGCTCTCCATCGGAAAGTCGCTCAGCGACTCTTCGGCTATCTTGACCCCATCTCCCGCCTCTCGCTTGATATAGGCGGTGAGTCCGGTGCTATCCGGCTCAAATGATTCAAACCCTGCATCCGCCAGATAGGCCGCTGCAAGGTCTGTGATATCTTCTGTGCATTCTGCCACGTCGATCCTTACTCGATAATAGTCGTTCATCTTTGATGCTATATAGTCGTTCTGCTTTTGTGTCTTTTACTATTTCTTCCCTTTGATGAGGCGATAGCCTTTCCTTACCACGCCAGCCACCGAGAGTCCCAACACCACATAGTCGAACGCCTTGAGCCCTCGCATTGCATTCCCGGCAAGCTTGCTTATTAGTGAGTATTTGCCTCCATCCGACAGCGCCTTGTCGCTACTGCTCCGGTGCGCCGGATTGAGCCCCTTGACTGATTTAAGCAGCTTCTCTTTGGCAAATTCTTTGCGTATCGCCAACATCGCTCGCTGATAGCGCAATTCTTCGATCGTATACCCCTCAAACACTACCTCGCTCGGTGTCTCTGTGGAGTGTGTCGTCACTTTCCCTCTGTTCATAGTTCGATCTTTTTTAGTGTTTCTTCTCTAAAAATACTTTGCTGATTACTCGCGATATCGGGTCGAGTAGCAACTGCTTGCGCAGCACCACGAATACCACCAAGATCGCACTGATCACTCCCGCAGTGGCTAAATACGACAGCACCGGACTCATCACTTGCTTGAAAACCTCGCTCAGCGACAGCGCCAACATGATCAGCACCACCATCCCCAATAGCAGTATCACAAATCCTACTATCAGAAGACTCAGCAATATCGTCAGCTTCTCTGCCAAGGTTAGCTTGGCATATTCCACCTCCAATTCCGCCCATGTCTTCGCCTGATCGACTATGTTTCGGATCTCTTCTATTAGACTGATTTTCATCGCTATCTCTTCTTTTCAAAGTTTTATTTAAAATGCCGGGTCAGAAGCCTCTCTTCTGACCCGGCTCTGTTAAGTGTCTTGAAGTGGGCATCTTCTTGCCCTTTTACTCCAATTATTCTGCTGTCAACTCTGCTACAAGGGCATCCACCTCTTCGTCGGTTACCTTGATGCCTCGCTTGGTCAGCAGGTCGGTGATGCGCTTGCGTAGATCTGCTCCCTTTTCAGGGGTGAACAGTAGGGCCGCGCCACATCCTACGATCGCGCCCCCTAAGAATGCTGATATTAACGTTAGTGCTTTCATCTTGTCCATTGTCTTTGTTTTTTGGGTTTGTATTCCGTTTAGGCTTCGAGCTGATCTTCGATCTCGTCTACAAGTTCATCCATCTTCTCTTTCTTCAGACAGATCCCCTTGTCTTTGAGGAGCTTCGCTATCTTGCTGCGTGTGTCTGAACCCTTCTCGGGTGCTACCAGTAAGCCTATTGCTGCACCGGCTATCGCACCGCTTAACACTGACAGAATTACATGAATCGGTTTCATCTTTTTCTCGTTTTTATGGTTATTATTTAAGTTCTTTTTCTCGTTTTGCCACCATGTTGTGCCGAGAGCTTATCTCCCGATCGAGGGAAAGGTGGACTTCTTCCCTCTTTCTTTATATATAACAATCCGGATAGCACAATGGATGTCGCTATCCCGATTTTTTAAGCTTTTTTATCTATTGTATGCCATCGGCATTACTCCAATCTGTCGCTCGTAGTCGGCTATGCCCTCTTCGCTCAGTTCCACTGCCATCATCTCTCCTCCGGGAGTGAGCATCTTTACATGGTCTGAGTCGATGAACGTCATAAAGGGTATATCCTCTCCTTCGGCTGTCTTGTAGCTCCATGTCTGCGTCGGCTCGTCGAAGTCAAGTCGAAGGCTCTCGCCACTCGCTTCGTGAGTCACAGTATACCCCTTGCCATCGCAGGCTATCAAGTAGCGCCCATGCTCGGAGTCTATCACCTTGGTCGACGCCTCCATAGGATTGCTGCCGCTCCAGAATTCTATCGAGTTCACCACAAGCACATCTGCCAACGCCGTCACTTCATACACCGGCAAAATCCAAAAGGCTATGAACACCAGCTCGTTCACAAATTTCGACCCTATCGACTTATTCCATTTCATCACCGATTTGGTCATCCCGAACGATCCGATACACGATGTATAGAGCAAGGCACTCCCTGCTATTAGCAATGCCGATACGGCTATTTTGATCTTTCTCATTTCTTTTTTATTTTTCTTTGTTTACTATTCGCTGTTTTTCATATTCTATATCTCACGAAATTAGCATTTTTTTTGCTTTCTACAAATATTTCGACCCTTTTTATTTCGCGATTCTATCACTTTTTTCCTTTTTTAACCATCTTTGATCTTTATTATCCCCATTTCGGTGCTGATATACCCTTCGTTGCCAAGATAACTCAGCGCCTCTCTGATCATCTCTTCCGGCGCTTTGATCTCTTGCTCCAAGATGCGTATATCCACTCCCGATGGTTTCTCTTCGAGATATGCCCAAATCTTGCCTATCATCTCTTTGAGGCTGACTTTGCCGTTGTCGCGGTGACTTCGGCACACGTCGCAGTGGCCGCATCCGGTCTCTCGCTCTTCGCCGAAGTATCTGATCATCCGATTTTCTCGACATTCGTGGCTGTCATAGGCATAACTCAGCATCGCTTCGACTCGCCGACTCATCGTGGCTCGCCGATCTTCATAGATTTTTTTCCCTATCTCTATGTAGCGCGGCTCTTCGCGTGAGGTCGGCAGATAGATCAAGGGTATTCTGCTGCGGGGTATGTAGCTGAGGATCTTCATCCTCCCTAACTCTAAGAGCGATTCGTAGATCTCTCGCTCGCTGAGCTGTAGATTCCGAGCCATCGAACTTTCGTTGATGTTGACATATTCGGTGAAGAGCCCCGTGTAGGTCCGAAGTATGCCGGTCAGCACTCTCTCCGTGCGGGGGGACACTCCATGCAGGTCGTAAAGCTCATCTCTATGGCAGGTCATCATCACTCGTGACCCCCGATCTCCCTCTTCCATATATTCCAAATAGCCCGCCTGCTGTAGTAGATGGATCGCCGAGCGACATTGTCGCTCTTGATAGCCGAACAGGTCGCAAAATTTCTCGATGTCAAATTCTTTCAGAAGTCCATAGCCCTCTCCTAAAGACACGTTCAGAACGTTGCAGATCCTCTCATAAATCTTGCGGATGATCTCCCGGTCGGGGAAGGATTCGGTGACCCGCCGCCTCATCAAGGCTTGATCGCGCTTCGAGGTTAGCAATACGGCATAACTCCTCTTCCCATCTCTGCCGGCTCGCCCCGCCTCTTGGTAGTATTCCTCCAAACTCGGCGGCATGTCGTAGTGGATCACAACCCGTACATCCGGCTTGTCTATACCCATGCCGAAGGCGTTGGTCGCCACCATCACTCGTGTCTCTCCCATCTGCCAGGAGTTCTGTCGCTTCTCTTTCAATTCATAGTCCAGACCGGCATGGTAGGCCGTCGCACTGATCCCCGCCGACGATAGATATTCCGAGATCTCTACCGTCCGCTTCCGACTCCTTACATATACTATCGAGCTCCCTTGTGTCCGACTCAAGATGTGAAATACTTCGTAGATCTTCGTCTCCGCCGGTCGCACTATGTAGTTGATGTTGTCGCGCGTAAAGCTCATCCGATACACCGCCGGATCGCGCATCTCCAATTGCTCGCATATATCGCGTGCCACCTCCGGTGTCGCTGTCGCCGTCAATGCCAAAATCGCTACGTCCGGCTTTACCTTACGCAGCTTTTTGATGTTCAGATATGCCGGTCGGAAGTCATATCCCCACTGTGAGATACAGTGGGCTTCATCCACCACAATCTGACTCACCTTGAGCCCTCGTAGCAGGGAGAGGAAGTTGTCGTTGCGAAGACGCTCCGGCGATACGTAGAGAAATTTTGCCCCTCCGTTGATCAGTTTTTCCAAGGCTACAGTGTGCTCATGGCGTGTCATCCCGGAGTGAAAGGTCACTGCCTTGATGCGCCGACGCTTCAGGTTGTCTACCTGGTCTTTCATCAGTGATATCAGGGGAGTCACTACTATCGTCACTCCTTCCATCATCAGCCCGGGAACTTGGAAGGTGATCGATTTCCCTCCCCCGGTTGGCATCAATCCCAACGTGTCATGACCCGATAGAGCCGAGGTGACTATCTCGCTCTGAAGGGGCCTGAAACTATCATATCCCCAATAACGCCGCAGTGTCTCTAATGCATCCACCCGCGCTCTCCTCCTATTCTCTTATTTCTTTGCCTCCGATGGACGTATGTCGCGGATCATCAGCTGGATCGTGTCGATGTTGTTGCCATGCTTGGTCTGCTCGATCGTGTAGCAGATGTCGATGGGCTTGTGGGAGTGGATGTGCTCGAAATATTGCGCCATGTTGAAGGCTATCGCATTGATCACATGGCTCGTGCTGTCATCTTCCAACTCTAATTTGATGTGCTCTAAGTTCTTCCCCACGAGCTTGCTCGTGCCGAAGTCAAATACGTTTTTGCTGCAGAACACCGGCTTCTGGTTGCTCGGCCCGTAGGGGTTGAAACGCTTGAGCATCGACACCAATTCCGGTGTGATGTCCGCAAATTCTATCTCGGCATCTATGTCCAAGTGGGGCTCCAACTGATTGGGCAGGATATGTGTCGATACATATTCTTCGAAACGGCGTGTGAACTCTTTGATGTTCTCTTCTTTCATCGACAGACCTACGGCGTAGGTGTGCCCTCCGAAGTTTTCCAAAAGATCGCGTGCCGAGTTCACCGCTGCATAGATGTCGAAGCCCTGAACCGAACGTGCCGATCCGGTCGCTATCCCGTTCGATTGAGATAATACCACTGCCGGCTTGTAGTATAATTCGGTGAGACGTGACGCCACGATCCCGATCACTCCTTTGTGCCAATCTTTGCTGTAGATTACTATCGCGCGCCGATCATTCACATTGCGTACCTTCTCTTCGATCAGAGCATTCGCCTCTTCGGTGATCTTCTTGTCGATCTCTTTGCGCTCGCGATTGTGCTGGTCGATATCTTTACCCTTCTCGAAGGCTTCATGAAGATCACGACTCACCAGGAGGTCTACCGTCTCCATGCCACTCTGCATACGCCCCGAGGCGTTGATACGCGGCCCGATCTTGAAGATCACTTCGCTTATCGTGATGTCTTTGTTGGTAAGTTTGCAAAGCCTGATGATGCTCCTAAGTCCCAAGTTGGGATTGGAGTTCAACCTCCGCAATCCATGCAAGGCCATAACTCGGTTCTCGCCGACTATCGGCACTAAGTCCGACGCTATCGACACTGCCACCAGGTCAAGCATCGATTCCAATTCGTTGTGAATCCCAAGACCATTGCTCTGAGCAAAGGCTTGCATAAACTTAAAACCAACCCCGCATCCGCTCAAGTGGGTGCAGGGATAGGTCGTCCCCGGCATCTTCGGATTCAATATCGCTACTGCCGGTGGTAATATCTCGTCGGGTACATGGTGGTCGCAGATGATGAAGTCGATCCCCTTGCTCTTGGCGTAGGTTATCTCGTCGATCGCCTTGATGCCACAGTCCAACACGATGATCAACTTTACCCCATTCTCGGCGGCATAGTCGATGCTCTTTAATGAGATTCCATATCCCTCGTCGTCGCGTGTCGGTATGTAGTATTCTACGTTCGAGTAGTAGTTCTGAAGGTATTTATAGACTAACGCCACCGCTGTCGTGCCATCCACATCATAGTCGCCATAGATCATGATACGCTCTTTTGCTCCCATCGCCTTGTTCAGTCGGGTCACTGCCTTATCCATGTCCGGCATCAAGAAGGGATCATGAAGATCGTTCAGCGACGGCGAAAAGAAGGATTCCGCTCCCTCCGGCGTCGATACACCGCGGCGCACCAGCAGCTCCGCCACCGGCATCATCCCGCCACATTTGCCTAGCATCTTCGTCGCCTCTTCTTTCTGTTGCAACGTCAGCGGCTGATAATTCCACTTGTTAATCATATATACTTTCCTCCATTTTGCAAATTTACTACTTTTTTGCGAATTTTTTACCCTTATCCTCCCAAAAAAATATCATATTCATTTTATACTTGCTCTATGTCCCAAAATTTTAAGGAACGCGCTCTAAAACCACTTCACCCTCTTTTTTGTTCTTTGCCCCGCTCGATCCCGATTGTATCAATAATAATTTAGGCTTATTATCAATTCGTATCAATAATAATTTAGGCTTAAAATCAACGCTAATTACGTCGATTTTAAGCCTTGTAGCGATAATCGTTTCGATGTTGTCTGTTACGTGGAGCATACGAGACTCGAACTCGTCACCTCTTGACTGCCAGTCAAACGCTCTAGCCAGATGAGCTAATGCCCCTTCCGGGTGTCCGGCTTTTTTTACACCGGGTTCGTTTTACGAACTTACACCCATCCTTTTTCCTTTTGCAAATTTAAAACTTTTTTTGCTATTTCACAATTTTTATCTTATTTTTTTTATTTTTACCCCATTTTTTATCCTTTACCCTGTTCTTTTACCCCATTTTACACTCTTCGAATGTGCCGAGTATGATCTATTTGAAGGTGTCGGGAAGGTCGTTCTCGTAGAGCACGGTGTCGCCCGATGTCATGATGCGACCAAGTAGTGCCTGTGCCTCATTGAAGCTATCCACCACATGCAGCTTGTCTTCCGACATCCCTGCCGATCGAATTCCTTCGACGATCGCCTCGCGGTTGTATTCTCCCACCACGATCGCTATGTCGACATTCTTGCCAATATGTTTGCCAAATTCGGCATTCAGTGTGTATTGCTCTTCTCCAAGCTCGATCATGCCGGGTGTCACTATGATCCGCTTTCCCTCGGTAAAGTGAGACAATACCTCTACTGCCATCCGCGAACCCGTTGGATTCGAATTGAACGCATCGTCGATGATCGTTACGCCCATACCGCCTCGCTTGATGCTCAACCGGTGCTCTACCTGGTCGATCGAGGCCACTGCATAGCGGATCTTCTCTTTCGATACTCCCAACTCTTGAGCCATAATCACTGCCGCCAAGATGTCGGATACATTACATTCCCCCAGAAGTTTCGTCTCTAATTCCATCTCGTCGCCATCCCGACTCACGATCTTGAAGGTCGTGCCCCGGGGTGTGTAACGGATATCTTTCGCTACATAGTCACAACACTCCGGTCGACTGATACCATATCTTATCACACGGGTGTTCGTAACTTCGCGTCCCGCGATCTGCTCGAAGTCATTGTTGATCACCGCAAATCCATCGCTCGGAACCGCATCGACCAACTCAAATTTCGTGTCTCTTACATTCTCGATGCTCTTGAATGATTCCAAGTGCATCGGACCGACTGCCGTCACAATGCCGCAGGTCGGATTCACTATGTCGCAGATCTCTTTGATGTCGCCTCGCTGCTTGGCTCCCATCTCGCATACGAAAATCTGATTGTAGGGCTTCATCTGCTCTCGTATCGTCCTTACCACTCCCATCGGCGTGTTGAACGATCCGGGTGTCATCAAGACATCATATTCTTCACTCAAGATGCGGGTCAAATAGTGCTTGGTGCTCGTCTTTCCATAACTGCCGGTGATGCCCACCACCTTCATGTCGGGCATCGACGCTAATATGCGCTTGGCATCATCGATATAGCCCTGCTGGATCCGATGCTCCACCGGTGTCAGAATCACATGCGATGCAATCATAATAGCCCAGGAGAAGATGTTGATCAGTGTGATCAATCCTATCGTTATGCCGGCACCGGAGTAGATGCCGTAGGTGGCTCCATTCGTAAACCATGCCACAGAACCAACTCCTCCCAAGGAGAGTAGCATCATCACTGAGTAGAGTCGCCACACTCGCTTGGTCATCACCAATGGCTTCTTATATTTGCGGCGAGATAGTAGAAATACTTTTACAATGGCCACGATCGTTACTATCAGTGCTGCCAACGGCGTGATCAACAACTGTGGCGCAAATAGCAAAAAGAAGCATGCCACATCCACAAGTCGCCATGCCCCCGAGATATTCCCCCCGCTTAGCCAACGCCAGTACCGATCGGTCCGATAACTGTTCTGCTGAAACATCTGAAGGTCATATCGAAAGTTATACACCATATAAACGGCGCATATCAAATACAAAATAAAATAAGTATATTCCATTATTAAAAAATATTATGTTTGTCTTTGGGTGGTTCCGGCTCAGTTGCGACTTAATTCTTCTTTAAAGAAGGTCTGTATCACCGACCTGAACCCGACCGGATTGTCCAAAAAACTATAATGTCCCGCATCCTCAAACACCACCAACCCCGCATCCGGAATATGCTTCTCCATATACTTACCATCCGATAGCGGTGTCGCTGTGTCTTTAGACCCCCAGATCAGTAGGGTGGAGGCCTTGATACTCGGCATCACATGCTTCAAGTCTTGATTGATACATTTGCTCATCACCGCTCGCATCTTCGGCGTAGATGTGCGATAATCTGCACTCCCCGCTTTGCCTCGCCACCGGTCGATCAGCTCCCCGCCCCGCTTCTTTCCCATCAGTAGCGGAAGCAGACGCTTTGCTGTCTTAAAACTATACACCTTTATATAGTAGCGGAGACTCCGACGAGGCTTGATCCCGGCACCATCCACCAGCACCATCTTCCTAACATCATTCCGCGATGCCATAAGCAAACCTATCCGACCACCAAACGAGTGTCCTATCAAGATCGGCGAGGCGATACCCTGATTGGCGCAAAATTGCTCCACCAAGTTGGTATACTCATCGACGCCCCACACACTCGGCGGTTCGTCGCTATTTCCGTGTCCCGGCAAATCCAGGTTATACACCCGCATGCCACGCTCCAATATGGCGGCTATGCTCCGCACTGTCGTATGGTTGCAACCCCAACCATGCATCAGCACCACCGCTGCTCCATCCTCCGGTCCGGTCACCTCATAATGCAACCGAACTCCACATATCTCAATATCAAGTTCCATACAATTAATCAATAAAAACAAACCCCACCCCCATCCAAGAGCCAAGAATCTTATCCCGAAGTCCTCGAAACCCCATCCCAAGAGCCAAGAATCCCCATTCAAATGACTCCAACTTACAAAATTACAAATTTTATCCCGATATCCCAATAATTTCCACCCCATATTTCTTAACCCCATCTCCACCCTTCCCCCTTCACCCTCCACAGGCTCTCTTCATAGACGTTTTCACCCCCGGCGTGCCTTGGTTCTGTGTGAGAGCTTCAGCTCTCCTTCCCCGAAAGCGGACGCCAGCCCGCTACATTCCTAATTCCTATTTCCTAATTCCTCCATTAGCGCTGCCCATTTTTGCGAGATCACTCCCATCTGATATTCTCGTTGCAGCTTTTCGTATGCCCGCATACCAAGCTCCTTCAATCTCGGCTCGTCGCCCCAAAGCCCCACGATTGCCTCTTCCAAGGAGTCAATATTAGATGGCTTAAACAAAATTCCAATACTTTCTTGACCGGACCCGATTATCTCTACAAATCCCCCATGTGACGGCCCGATCGTCGGTTTGCCATATTCTGCCACTTCCAGGATGGTCATCGGAAAGCCTTCATACCATCGACTCGCCATCACAAAGAATTTTGAATTTTTATAAAATTCTGCCAATGATTCCCCCGACAAAAAACCGACCATCTCAACGTTCTCCGGCAAGTCCTCTACAAGCTCCGGTTCGCGTACCGAACCCGCAAATTTAAAATGCATCTCCGGATGCCGACGTGCCACCTCAACGATCATATCCACCCCTTTCTCCCGACTGATACGCCCACTATATGCCACATATCCCCCCAAGCTTTCTTTCTCTCCTCTCTCCTTCTCGATCTCCTTTTCTCTCCATTTTTCGTTCTTCGTCTCAATCGTGTTGGGGATCACTATGATCTTCTCTGCCGGATAGCCATAACTGATCAGCTTCTGTCGCTGAAAGTCTGTGATGCAGGCAAACCGATCCACACAGCTCTGATAGTCTTTGCGCCATCGTGACGCCGCATTGCGAAGTGCATATCCGATCGATTTCAGCATCGAGTGCTCGCAGTTGTAGCGAATACATCCCCACTCATTGTGCCTCTCCCGACATATCTCACAAGGTGCATTATCTCGCATAAATAGACCCGTCGGACACATCAACCGAAAGTTGTGTATCGTCATCACCACAGGTATCCCCCGTCGCTTACATTCCCACAACGCCGCAGGAGATATGAATGGGTAGAGGTTGTGCACATTCACCACATCCGGCCGCTCTCGATCTAAAAGTCTACTCATCTCTTTTACACCCGACCGAGAATAGATACCCGACACAAAACCGGCGATCTTCCCCCGAAGGCTCTCGCGAGCCCCGGCTGTGGTGCGACGATATTCCGCCACATCATATCCTAAGTCTTCATACATCCGTACCATGCGGTCTACCACCGCCTCTTCCCCGGAATACTTCCCATACTCATTATGTACAATCAAGATCTTCATCCGACAAAATCAAATTTATTTATATAAAGAAAACCCAATAAAACTCCCATCCCAAGCCCCGATAAGCCCCATCCCAAGCCCCATTAAGAGCCCCATCCCATTCCATCCGCTAAGTTACAATTTTTTTGTCGATTATCCAACCCGCCTCCACGGTTACCTTCCACCCCCGGCGCGGATTGGTCCTGTGAGCGAGCTTCAGCTCGCCTTCGGCGCGAATCCGTCCCCCGCACGCTCGCTTGCGAGCGAATTCCTATCTCCTATTTCCTAATTGATTTCACCTTTTTTTTGCGTATTTCGGAAAGTTTTTATAATTTAGTCCGTGTAAGTTATTTTTTTTATATGAATCCTACTGATCTGAAACGTAAACTCGCCTCTCTCTGGAAAAATACTTTCCATGATTCCGATGAGTTCATATCTATGCTCTTCGATAATTATTTCAACCCTGAGTTGGCTGAATACGAGGAGGTTAATGGCGATGTGGTCTCCGGACTCATCGGCATCCCTTATAACTTCGGTAACGCCGATTCAAATATCAAAGGTCTTTACCTCTGCGGTCTCGCCACCTCTCCCCAGTTCCGATCAAGAGGTATTATGACCAAACTCCTCTCTCGTATCAATGAGAAGGCCGCTGCTCTCGGGTTTGCTTTCACGTTCCTGATTCCCGCTGATGACGATCTCCGAAAGTTTTATTATGATCGTGATTATGTAAATGCCTTCTATCGCGTTGTCGATAATTATACATCTTTGCATGACTTTAATCTCGATTTCGAGTCGGCTTTATTCGATAATAAGGAGAAGGTGGCTACCCTCAAACGTAAGTATTTTGCCTCTCTTTCCACCTCT